>NZ_FZLB01000041.1:0-103531 GCF_900196775.1 Helicobacter bizzozeronii | reverse complement strand
CACCCATTCACCCATTCACCGGGGCGGGGGCGGATAGGGGTAGGGGTTTAGGAGTTTGGTTGCTGATGAAACAAAAGCCTGACCTATTAGCCTTGATTCAAAGGCATGACACGCTTTTAATTGACGAAAGCGCGCTGGTGGAGGGTGTGTTTTGGAAAATTTACAACGACATCCTCAAAGAGGTTTTACAAAAAACCCAAAAGAAAATCGGTGTCCCTGAAGATGTCTTAGAGCGTATCAATGAACAACGCACTAGTGACCCACACTACCAAAAGGCATATAAAAGGTATCTCTCTATCCAAAGGGAGATTATCAGTGTGCCGGACGCACTCACCAAAATCATCAAATCCAAAAAAAGCTTACTTTTCACTAGAAATAAAGCCCTAGCCCAAATTGCCACCCGTTCTAAACAAAGTACCATTCTGTTTCTCTCTGTCTCCAAAAAGTGCTTTGAGTTTTTCAACGCACAGATCAAAGAGGATATTAGCAAGCCCAAACACCACAAACCCCACATTTCTACGGGTAAATTACAATTAAGCTCTGTGCCCCAAGAGGGGGAAGAGGTGTTTTATGATCACAGTGGCAAGCAACACAGCACTAGCCTAGTTCAAGTGTTAAGTCAAGGGGGTGAAGGGATTATTTACACCACCAACACGCCCATGCTAGCTAAAATTTATGGGCACAAGCATAAAAGCGTGCAGACTGGGGGCGTGCCCGACTACACCCCCAAAAAGCTCGCTCTGTTGGTTAAAATTAAAGTCAGTAAGCAGGTGTGCATGCCCACATGCTTGCTTAAAAACCAACAAGGCGAATGCGTGGGCTATTTGATGCCCAAAGCAGAGGGCAAAACCTTACAACACATTTTAGGGGGCTCTAAGGATCGAGTCATGCACATCCCCAACTGGGGCATGAAGGATTTGGTGCGCCTGTGCATGAATTTTTTAAAGACCATTCAGTCCTTACATGACAAGGGGATTTTAATTGGCGACATCAACCCCAATAATTTGATGTTTACCCAAAATGCTGAAATATTCTTTATTGATTGTGATAGCTACCAAGTGGATAAATACCCTTGCCCGGTGGCTGACCCCGCCTACCTTGTGCCCGAGCACTTAGGCAAGCACATGACCGAAGTGATGCGTTCTAAGAGTGATGAATACTTTGCCATTGCTTGCTTGTTATTTGTGATCCTCACTTTAGGCGTGCATCCTTATAACCACAAAGGTTTAGGGCGCGATGAGGCAATGAAACAAGGCGCATTTGCCTACCCCTTAAGCGGGGGCGATATGTCCTTGGTGCCTCAGGGGAGGGCTAGGGATAGCTGGGTGCGTTTGAGCCCCCAATTACAAGAATATTTTCATGAGAGTTTTCAAAAAGGGGGCAAGTTTTATAGTGCTAAAAAACGCCTCTCCCCACCCAAGTGGTTAGATGTCCTAGACAAATTCTACAAACAATTATAAATCCACCATAACAAAGGAGTAACAATGAATGATTTAGATACAGAATACGACAATGAGTTAGCCGACAACCCCACTAAGAGAGTGCCGGTGTGTCTTTGTTTAGATACCAGTTCTTCTATGAGTGGTGCGCCCATTGGGGAGGTCAATCAGGGCGTGGATTTGTTCTATGAAGCGGTGAATGATCACCCCATTGCCAAACAAGCTGCGGATGTGTGCATTGTAACCTTTGGGAATAATGGGGTGAGTCTTGTGCAAGATTTTCAAAGTATCCGCGATGAGTCCGCGCCTAGTTTCAATGCAGGGGGATATACCCCTATGGGTGCAGCGGTGAATGAAGCCCTTGATAGACTTGAGGAGCGCAAAAAAGAATATAAAGACAGCGGCACGGAGTATTTTCAGCCATGGTTAGTCATCATCACCGATGGCGAGCCCACAGATGATATTAGCAGTGCGTCTAGACGATCAAGCGATCTAGCTAATAACAAGAAACTTTCGATCTTCCCCATCATTGTAGAGGGGGGCGATGCGAACATTTTGGGGCAGTTTTCCCCTCTGCGCCGTCCTGTTAAGTTGAAGGGCTTGAATTTTAAAGAGTTTTTTAAATGGCTGGCAGCCAGTATCGCCGTGGTTTCCCAATCACGCCCCGGGCAAAAAGTGTCGATGCCTCCTATGGACGATTGGGCGGAAATGAATGTCGACTGAGAATTGGCACACTGCCGGGGATGCTGTGCGGGGCAGAGGACACGAGCTAGACGATCCACCCATCCCTTGCCAAGATAAGATTAGCCCCTCTGAGTCCACAACTTATAATCCCAGTGAGGTAGCTATCATCGCCCTTGCCGATGGGGCGGGCTCGGCTAAATTTTCCCATTTAGGCGCAGAGGAGACGCTAAAGGTCGTTACACAAGACTTGCGTGAAAACTTCACGCACTACACCCACATGGCACATCCTAGGGATGTCAGTAGCGCGATTTTGGGACGGGTGTTGCAAACCTTACAAGAATTTTCTATCCAAAAAACAAATGTGCTCCAAAGGGATAAAAGCGACATTGAGGGCATTTTTCAAGCCCTTTTGGAGGAAATCCAAGCGATTCAAAATTGGCAAACAAAATACCACTTGTCCCTAATAGACTCTCTGCAAACTCTGCAAGAGCGCACCCATCAAAACCATGAAAAACGCAAACAAGCAGCCCAACAACCTATCCAACAAGCCCTAGTAGGCATGTGGGATAAGATTAAGATATTGCAACGCGCCTTTCAAGGCAAGGCTTACCAACTCGATTTTAACCCGCTTAAGGATACGCTTGAAAAATTAGAGGAGGAAATTAAGAGGGCGCACTTGGCACTCTTTAGCGAGGAGAGTTCTAAGGAATTATTTAAACAAATCGCCCCCATAGAGAAACAATACTACACCATCAAAGATAAAATTGATAAGGCTACTGAAAAAGCCAAAAACAAGCGCAAAGGGGGGCTTAAAAGGTTTTTGCAATCGTGTTTGGACTTAGTGGGTTTAGGAAGCGACACTCAAGGGGAGTCTGAGAGGGTGCTCAACACTTTAGAAAATACCCCTCTTTCTAAACCCAGTTCCACACCACTAACCATGCCCTCTAAAGCTCTCAAAGACTACAACTCAGAGCAGATACAAAGAGCGATCACCAGCCATAAAAACACCCTAAAACAACAAATTGTGCGCTGTTTTGAGAGCTATCAAACATTCTTAGACAGAGTAGAAAGGGTCGATTTTAAGGAATGGGATGAGGAAAGTTTAGACTCTTTATCAATCATTGTAAAGAGCAGACACAAGAAACTTAGGGGGCATCTTGAAGAAATTAGGGCGCAAATCCAGCAAGCCAACAAAACCACGCAAGCCTATAAAAGCGATCTTTTAAACCAGATACATGTCAAAGAGCAAGAGCGCACGCGCTTGGAAAAGCGGTTTGGAGATTTAAAACGCGATGTGTCGCACTTGGAGGAGAATCTAAACGAGCGTTTGGACAAACTCCAAACCAAGCTAGATAGTTCAAGCGCACCCTATGAGTTTTCGACTCTGCAAGCCATCTTGTTTGCAACCCAAAAAGAAAATTTGCAAAAAGACTTTAAACTCTATGAGGGTTACGCCGCGCAAAGCACACGGCTTAATCTTGATCTCAAAGCCTTAAGCTCGAGCTTGCCCGGGCAAGTTTCAAGCCCACGCGCCTTTAGTGGTTTAAGAGATGGCTTAGAAAAGCATCGGGAAAAATCTAATAACCCCCAACAGCCCCAAACTCCCCCCACTAGAGAGGTTTTGATCGCACCCAAATACAATGCCCTTTTAGATCACATCAAAACCCTAGAAACACAGGCGCGCGATTTTCAGAGCATGCAAGAGGACCAAAAACGATTAGAAGCTTTTCAAAGCGAGGTTACGACCCTAGAGAGAACACTAAAACAATGCTTGGATTCTCTGGGTGTTTGCTGTGCTGATTTACAAGCGTGTGTCCAACAGCTCCAAATACAAACTCTTTGGCGGACAGAAGACTTAAGAGCATTCCATAAACTCCCCTTAAATACTTGTATGCAAGAACTAGACAAGGTGTTGGTGGGAGAAAAGCAACTTATAGAGCGCTTTAAAAGGGAGTGGGGGCGATCTGTAAGCCATGCCCCGCACTTGAAAATCACCTTACAAGACAAGATACAAAAACTCCAAGAGGTGATCCAAAACAAAGCATGCAATTTGCACGATCTCGCCTCTACTTTGCTTGTAGTGGCTATTAAGGACGATGCGTTTTTATTATTGCACTTGGGCGATGGCATCTGTGGGGTGCTCAAAGGGCGTGAGTTAAAGGTTGCTAGCCACCCCGATAATGGCGAATTTAGCAACGAAACGATTTTCACTACTTCTAAAGATGCCGCCCTAAGCGCAAAAGTGTTTAAGGGCAAATTGAGCGATAAGCATTTTACGGGCTTTGTGTTGATGTCTGATGGGGCAGGCGAGTCTTTTTATAAAAATAAGGAACGCACCTTAGTAACCATGTTGCAAGATTATATGAATGTCGCGCGCGCTCCGGGCATGCGCGATCAAGTGCAAGCTTCTTTAGAAACTTTGCTAGAAACACGGGTTAAAGAAAAAACAACCGATGATTGTAGTGTGATCATGTTGGTTAAAGAGAGCACGGAGTCTTTAAGCGAGTCGGAGCAAAAATTACACGCCAAAATCTCTAAAAATCCCCCTAGCAGATAGCCGATCTAGTATCTAATATTGCCCTTTTGTGCTATCCTAGTGAAAACCACGCTTGGGGGCTAGATGTTTTTAGGGCTTATTTTTGTGGCTGGGCTGGGGGCGTTGGCACTTTATGGGGCGCATTTCCCCTTGCTAGCACAGCACCACATTTCTCCGCTGTTGGTGGGGGTGTTTTTAGGCTTTAGCCTCTCTTTTTTATACCCCAAAATCGCTACAGCCACGCAGGCGGGCGTGCAATTTAGCGCTAAAAAACTCTTGCGTTTGGGGATTATCCTCTATGGTTTTAATGTAACCTTGCATGACATCTTGCACTATGGCTATATGCCCTTGATCATCGCTTTAATCGTGGTGGTGGGGGTGTTTTTGCTGGGCGTGTATGTGGGGCGTAAAATGGGCTTGGAGTTGGATTTAGCAATGTTGGTGGCGTGTGGGAGTGCGGTGTGCGGGGCGGCCGCCGTGCTAGCCTTAGAGAGTGTGCTAAAGTCCGCACCCCATAAGGGCGTGGTGGCGGTCGGGTCGGTGATTGTCTTTGGGTTATTGAGCATGTTTTTAACCCCCCTGTTTTACCAGCTAGGCTTGATCCCCCTAAGCCCCTTGCATGCGGGCATTTATATCGGTGCGACCTTGCATGAAGTGGCTAATGTGGTGGGGGCGGCTAGTGCCATTTCTGCAGAGGCTCAAAAGGTAGCGATCACGCTTAAGATGGTGCGTGTGATCATGCTCATCCCCTTGCTTTTAGGGGTGTTATTCTATCTCAAGCGCGCTACACCCAGCACGCAAAAAACGCCCTTACAAATCCCCTATTTTGCTTTTGCCTTTTTGGGCGTGGTGGTGTTGCATTCGCTTTTGCCTGAGCTGGGTGGCTTTGTGAGCCCACAAGCCTTAACGCAAGGCGTGCAGATTTTACGGGAACTCTCGGTTGCGTGCTTGGTGTGTGCGATGGTGGCTTTGGGCTTGCAGGTCAATTTAAAGCAGTTTTTAGAGCTGGGGGGCAAGGCCTTTAGCTTGGCTTTGATTTTGTGGGGTGTGTTGGTGGTGGGGGGCTTTGGGCTGGTTAAGTTATTGCTGTAGGGTTGCCAATATGTTTATAAGTTGCTCAGAATACGATATAAGCTATAATGAAATGTCTTAAGGAGTGATGATGGTTTTTAGCGATGCAGAATTACAAAAACCCGTAGAGATGGCTTTAGAGAAGATCCGCCCCATGCTCTTAAGAGATGGGGGCGATGTGGTGTTGCTAGGGATCAAGGAAGCTAAAGTCTATGTGAGCCTAGAGGGGGCTTGCAGGGGCTGTCCTAGCAGTGCCAACACGCTTAAATTTGGCATTGAGCGGTGCTTGCAAGAGGAGATTCACCCTGATATGCAGGTGGTGCATGTATCCAAAGAGCAATACCGGCAACTTTTTAAAGAGGGTGCATGTCCATAAGTGATCCTAAGAAACGATCCTTAAACACGCAAGGCTATAAGGCTTTTTTGCAGAAACAATATTTTAGGGCGTTGTTTTTATTCTCCCAAGCCTTGTTTTTAGAGCCTTTGGACGCACATGCCAAGATCGGCTTACTCTTAAGCGACATCGCCCTAGATTTCCCCAAAGAAGCCCATAGTTTCTATGAGCTTTATCAAAATCTCTTAGACTCCCAGCCACGCCGTTATAGAACCAGTATCCAAAACCAAATCTTGGATTTGATTAATTCCTTTGATGAGAGTTTGAGCAAAATGGCACGGATGTTCGGGCAAGAAAACCAGCTCAAGGCGGAGAGCTTGGATGGGATTTTATATGCTGATTTTAAGGCGATGTGTGCGGGCAAGAATTTTAAAGAGGTCTTTGAAAATCTCATGTTTAGCACCAAAGTGATCTTTGATAAAAAAGAGGATTTTTATGAGTTTTTAGACAATTTGGTTGCCAACCAGTTTTATGAGATGTCGATTTCCTACATTGAAAACATGCGTGAGTTGCTTTGGTATGACAAACGCATTAGTGCTATCTTGCAAAAAGCCTTGCTTTTAGAAAAACAAGCCCTCAAAGCCTCTAAAAAATGAAACTTGCCAAAGAAATTAATGCTTGCGGGCGGGTCTTTAGTGCCATTAGCGATGATACCCGTGATTTGGGCGATCCGCATTGCTTGTTGCTTAAAACCCCCAGTAACCAAGTCTTCGTACAAGCCCATTTAGAAAAATTCCCCAACACGCCCTACATTAATGCCACAGAGCTAAAAGATCATTTTGATTTGGGGCTTAAAATCATTGGGGTTACTGGCACCAATGGCAAAACCACCACCGCAAGCCTCATTTATTCCTTGCTGTTGGATTTGGGCTACTCTTGTGCGTTGCTGGGCACAAGGGGGTTTTTTTGCAACGATCAACGCCTAAAGCCTAAAGGACTGACCACACCCCCACTTTTAGAACTTTATAGCGATATTGAGCGTGCCAAGCAAGAGGGGGCAAGTTATTTTGTGATGGAGGTTAGCTCGCATGCGATCGCTCAAGAGCGCATTTTGGGGCTAGAATTTAGCGCTAAGGTGATCACCAATATCACCAGCGATCACCTTGACTACCACAAAGACCTAGACACCTACCGCCAAGTTAAAAACGCCTTCTTGCAAGATACGGGCTTAAAAGTCATTAACCGCGATGATCCCCATGTGCGTTTCAACCCCACGAACGCCTATGGGTATGGCATTGAAGCCAAAAGCCACTTGAGCGTGAGCGCATATTCTTTATTACCTAGCCTCAGTGCGCATGTGGAGTTTTGGGAAAATCCCAGTCTGCGGTATCGATCGCCCAAAAAGAGCATACATGAGGCGTGTTTGTTGCACTCCCCTCTAATGGGACTACATAATCTTTATAATCTCTTGGGGGGGCTTTTGTGTGTAAAACTTTTAACAAAGCAGAGTTTAGAGAACTTAAGCACATTGGCACAAAACTTCTTAGGCGTGCAGGGGCGTATGGAGGTGGTGCATTCTCAGCCTCTAGTGATTGTGGATTTTGCCCACACCGCCGATGGGTTTGAACAGATTTTTAATAGCTTTAAGGGGCATAAAATTAAAGCCCTTTTTGGGGCGGGGGGCAATCGGGACAAAAGCAAACGCCCCTTAATGGGCGCGATCGCTAGCCAGCATGCCATGCAGGTTTATATCACCTCAGATAACCCTAGAGATGAAGACCCCTTAACAATCATGCAAGAGATTTTAGCCGGTGTCCCTGAGCACAAGTGCGCCCAAGTGATCTTAGAGGTGGATCGCAAAAAGGCGATTATTCTAGCCCTTGAGGCACTCAAAAGCGATGAGGTCTTGCTGATTTTGGGTAAGGGCGATGAGAGCGTGCAGATCATTGGGGATCAAAACCTCTCCTTTGATGATAGGGAAGTGGTGAAAACTTACTATGAGGAGAGAACATGAAAGATCATTATCTGTGGTGTGATTTTATCGAGCGCACTTTTTTAACCACGCAATTTAAGGAGCTTTTAGAGAACCGCCGTATTTTTGGTGCAACTTCTAACCCGACTATTTTTGCCCAAGCCCTAAGCTCCCCCGCCTATCAAGAGAATATTAAACAACTTAAAGCCACTCAAACCCCGGCTAAGGATATTTATGAATCTTTGGTGGTTGAGGACATCAAACAATGCGCCCAAATGTTATTGCCTTTGTGGGAGAAAAACAAAGCCACGGGTTATATTAGCCTAGAAATTGATCCCAACTTGGCAAATGATGTCAGTGCAAGCATTGTAGAGGCACGGGCATTGTTTGAGCGCATTGGCATGCCCAATGTGATGATTAAAATCCCCGCCACAAACGAGGGAATCAAGGTGATGGAATGTTTGGCAGAGGGTGAGGACATGCCCTTAAATGCCACCTTAGTTTTTAGCCCCGAGCAGGCGCGCTTATGTGCCCTAGCCCTAAGAAGAGCCCCGATGGCGGTGGTGAGTATCTTTGTCTCTAGGGTGGATACCAAAGCCAATGATTTATTAAAAGATTCCCACCTCTCTTTAGGGACCCAACAACATTTGCAAAACAAAATCGGGATTGGCAATGCCCTAGCGTGCTACGAGCAAGTGCGGGGGGTGTCTAACACCATTTACCCTCTTTTTGCCAGCACGGGCGTTAAAGACCCTAGCCTGCCTAAAGATCACTACCTGCAAGCCCTTAAATTAGAACACAGCATTAGCACCGCCCCCCTAGAGGCTCTGCACGCCTACTACAACGAGCCTAGCCCACCCCCCACCCTCTCTAAAAACCTCAACGCAACGGCTACAGATTTATTATATTCTGAACTCTATTCAGAACTCTTAGAAAAGGGTTTAATTGCCTTTAAGAATGCGTTTAGCCAGATACTACACAGACTCAGATAACATCAATTCAAGCAATGCCATGCGTAAAGCCACGCCTAGCTTGACTTGCTCGAGGACCTTACAACGCGGATCGTCTAATAAAGAGTCTTCAATGTCAATGTTTCGGTGCACGGGTCCGGGGTGTAAAATGATGATCTCTTTGTCTCTTAACATGGATTGTTTCAAACAAAAATGGTGTGCGTAATCTTGCAATGACCCATAGGTTTGCAAGGAATGGCGCTCTGTCTGGGTGCGCAAACTCATCACAATATCCACTTCTTCTAAGGCTTCTTGTAAATTTGACGTGTGTCTGAGCGTGGTTTGGGGTAGAAAATGGGGCGGGGAAACCAAGATCACTTCAATCCCAAAGCGGGGGAGCAGGTGGATATTGCTATTAGCCACCCTAGAGTTTTTAATATCCCCCACAAGGGCGATTTTTTTGCCCTGTAATTGTCCGTTGAAGTGGTTATAAAGGGTGAGTAAATCTAGCAGGGCTTGGGTGGGGTGGGCTAGCGATCCGCTCCCGGCATTGATGATCGGGCATGTTAAATGTTTGGCAAAGAAATGCGCTGCGCTGGAGTGGTGGTGGCGGGTGATGAGCAAATCTATTTGCATGGCTTGCAGGTTTAAAAGCGTGTCTAGCAAGCTCTCACCCTTTTTGGTCGAGCTAGATTGGATATTAAAGGCGTTAAAATGCGCATGCAATCTAAAGGCGGCATTTTGGAAGCTAGCGATCGTGCGGGTGGAATGCTCAAAAAACAACGCCACAATGACTTTATGGCTTAAAGACCCTCCATATTGCAAATCTTGGGCTAAAAATGTGTTGGCACGCTTTAAGAGGGCTAAAACCTCTGCATCGTGCAAATCTTGGGTTAAAATAAGATTCATCTATTGGCTTTCAATCAAGATGGAAGGATTATAACATGAGAATTTTACTTCTCTTGGGGGTGTTGTTGTGGGCAGGGTGTGGGGAGGGGTTCCACCAAGCCTATAAGCCTGACTTTTTAGCCGAAAAGCGCACCCAAGCGACCCGCAAGGGCGAGATCATTAAAGACCTACGCCCCGTAGTGAGCGTGTTTGCCACGCATTTAAACGATGTGGATCCCGTGCTCTACCATGAACGCGAATTTTTCTTTGTGGAGGTGCTCAGTCAAGATGCAAGTATTTATGAGAATGACTTGATCTCTTATAAACTCTATGGGACCCGTGGTGCGCTCGAGCCCATGTGGAGTCGCGAAATTAGCAAAGCTGAATTTGATGATGTGCTTTACACGACCAACCGATACGCTAAGGGCTATCTGATCGCCTTTGCCAAATTGGATTATCTATCCGTGCAAGAAGCCAAATTAGAGATCGACTTTGAGGGGCTGGGCACAATTTTATTGAATTTTGCCTACCGCGTACCCGTGCCTATGTTTTAGGTCTGCTCCAATGAGAAAAACCCATGTGGGATAAATTCCAAAAATAAGGTCGGTGTGTATTCTAAGACTTGGTGTAAAAAGTTAGGATTAAAAGCAAACTTGGCTAAATGGTGGAGGATAGCGGGCTCGAACCGCTGACCTCCTGCGTGCAAAGCAGGCGCTCTCCCAAACTGAGCTAATCCCCCAAAAAAAGAAACAAAAAGGAATGGTGGGCTTAAGAGGACTTGAACCTCTGACCTCACCCTTATCAGGGGTGCGCTCTAACCACCTGAGCTATAAGCCCTTAACAAAAGCACTAAACAACCACCCTTAAGAGAGCAACTAAAGAGACCATTATAGCGTCTTTTTCCTTAAACATTTTTTATTGCAAGCATAATTATCTGTTGTTCCCAAATTTATGCTTTTTAAAACTCTACGCCGTGCTATGAGACTTCTTTTATGCTACAATCAAGTCCTATATTAATCGAGGAGGTTTTTATGCAACAAGCATTAGAAAATTTGGCACAAGAGCTTAAAAATATTAAGCGGGCTATGCGTTTGGGCAAAAGTGCCCTAGAAGAGGGCTTAGATGTCCAGCAAGAGGCTAAGGAACTTTATGCCAGCTTGAGCGCATTTAGCAAAGTTTTAAGCGGTGCGCTCAAGGCTTTAAGAGATTATTATGCGAGCTTAAAAGAGGATGATTTAGAGCTAGAAAAGAGTTTGACTAAACTCAAGCACGCCCAAGCCAAGATAACCGCACCTTTGAGCGTGTTAGAAAAACCCGCCAACGCCCAAGAGGTCTTAGAGGTGCTAGAGGGCTTGCAAAATAGCGTTGCTGATTTAGAGAGTGTGCTAGAGGGGTTACACAAGTCCAGCCAGCCCACACCCCAAAATTTTGCCACGCCTAAAGGTGCTAAAAAATATATCCCCCAAAGCAAAGAGGAGTTGAAAAAATTAGTCGCCGATGAGAGCGTGCATTTGGGGGATATTGACATTAGCAAGATTACGGATTTAAGTTTTGTGTTTTCCGAGTCTAATAGAAAAAATTTCGATGGGTTGGAGACATGGGATGTGTCTCATGCAAATAACATGGAGGGTATGTTTGAGAAAGCTATCCATTTTAATCACGACATCTCTAGCTGGGATGTTTCTAGGGTAGAAAACATGAAGCATATGTTTTGTGGTTGTAGGTGCTTTAATCGATCTTTGGATAGTTGGAATGTTTCCAAAGTCGCAAACATGTCTCATATGTTTTGTGGTTGTGAAAATTTTAACCAGTCCTTAGATAGTTGGAATGTTTCAAGCGTAACAGACATGCGTGGCATGCTTAGTGGCTGCAAGAAATTTAATCAACCCTTGAATAGTTGGAATGTCTCTAGGGTGGAGGACATGGGAGGCATGTTTTCCTTTTGTAGTGTCTTTGACCAGCCCCTATATGGCTGGAATACTTCCAGAGTGGAGGATATGGGGAGTATGTTTGCAGGTTGTTGGAATTTTAATCAACTCTTAGATGGCTGGGATGTTTCTAGTGCAACGAGTTTGCAAAATATGTTTGGCGGGTGTGAGAATTTTAACCAGCCTTTAGCAAATTGGGATACTTCTAGCGTAGCGAACATGTCTAACATGTTTAATGGATGCACCCGTTTCAATCGACCTTTAGATAATTGGGATGTCTCTAATACGGAGGATATGGAAGGCATGTTTGAAAGATGCCCCTCCCTCACAACCCTCCCCCATTGGTATCGCGCCTAAGACTGCTTAAAGCCCCACGCTTTAGGGCTTGACATGCCCGCCTTGCTTGGCTATCATAGCCGCCATTGAGCCAAAAGGATTAAGATGAACGATATTAAGGTATTTTTGTGCGATTGTGATGGCACGCTGACTGATGGGGGGATGTATTACCTTGAAAATGGCGCGCAATTTAAAAAATTCAGCGTGGCTGATGGGATTGGCTTTGAGTTGCTCAAGGCTAGGGGGATTAAAATAGGGATTTTGACTGGCGAGGTTACGCCCATTGTGGAACAGCGTGCCAAACGGCTCAAAATGGACTACCTCTATCAAGGTTGCACCCCTGAGGGCAAGCTAGAGGCATTGCAAGAAATTTGTGCTCAAGAGCATATCACCCCTGCGCAGGTGGCGTATGTGGGCGATGATATTAATGATTTGCTTGTGTTGGAGCATGTAGGCTTTAAGGGCTGTGTCGCCAATGCCCACCCCCACCTAAAAGCCTTAAGCGGGATTGTGGTTTCAACTAAGAGCGGGGGGGAGGGGGGCGTGCGCGCCCTCATCGATCTATGGTTTGGCAATCCTAGAGTGCTCAAAAAGTCCTAAGCTAGTTTGCGGTGAGTTTTTTAAGCGCACGCAAGGCTAAAACTCCGATCAAGCAAACCCCCAAGCCCAGCAGATAGGGCAGGGGCATAAAGATTTTAAAATCCATCAGCACAAACAAACAGACAAGTAAAAGCGCATAAGCCCCCAATTTAAGCCAGCTCATAGAGGTTTGCACCCCCAAAGTAAAATGGGCAAATTTAGAGGGTGTTTTATCCGCTTGGGTGTTTTGCAACACGGCTTTAAGCTTTTGATAGCCTGCCAGCAAGATCAAGAAAAAGCCCCAAAAGCTCGCCCCAAAGTTGAGCGCGCCCAGTGCCCCCCACTTGAGAGCCACAAGCCCCACCAAGCAAGCATGGTAGGCTAGCAACACCAAAACGCATTTCAAGCACATCAAGGTTTGTCTTTGAAAATCTGGTATTTGGGATCATCGGCTAGCTCATCTAGGGATTTTTTAGTTCTTTTATAAGCCTTATAGACATTTAAGATCGCCCCACCAACCCCCCAAGCCACGCCCAGCCAAAAGAGCCAAGTTAGACCGGTCAGCTTTTTTAAACCATAGCCAATCCCAATGCCAATCAAGATCGCCACCACGATGGAAATCCCCAAACTCAAAGCGTCCGCCCCCTCGATCACCTTTTTAAATTTGGGATCAGACTCCATGCCTAATTTCCTCAAAACTCTCATGCGCTTTTTGCAGGCATTGATCTAAGATGTCTATATCCATGGGCGTGCAGATAAAGCCACTCTCAAAGGCAGAGGGGGCAAGATACACGCCCTTTTGGAGCATTTTTTGGTGGAAGGTGGCATAAAGCTTAGTATCACTCTGCTTGGCTTGTTCAAAGTTTTGCACCTCTTGGGGGCTAAAGAAAAAGCCAAACATGCTCCCTAGCACGCAAGTTTGCACGCTAAAACCATGCGCCTCCCCGGCTTGCTTGAGGCCCGTGCTAAAGTGCAAGGCTAGGGCTTGCAATCTGTCATAAAGTGTGGGATCGCGTTGGATTTTTTCTAATGCCACAATCCCAGCCGCCACAGCCACAGGGTTACCACTCAGCGTGCCGGCTTGATAGACCCCCCCTGCAGGGGCTAGCAAATCCATAATTTCAGAACGCCCCCCAAAGCAGGCTAGAGGCAGTCCGCCCCCAATGACCTTGCCAAAGGTAACCAAATCGGGCACTAAATGGTGGTAATGTTGCGAACCACTAGCAGAAGCCCTAAACCCGCTCATCACCTCATCAAAGATCAGCACGGCGTTATGTTGAGCGCATAGGGCATGCAATTCTTGCAAAAACTCCAACTTAGCCGGCACCAAGCCCATATTCCCCGCAATGGGCTCGATGATCACACAGCCGATATTGCCTTGTTTAAAGCACGCCTTGAGCGACTCGGTGTCGTTATAGCGGGCGACTAAAGTATGCCGGCTAAAATCTAGCGGGACACCTAGCGAAGAGGGCACGCCAAAGGTCGCACACCCACTACCCGCCCCCACCAACAAGCTATCGCTATGCCCGTGGTAACAGCCCTCAAACTTTAAAATATCATCTTTGCCACTAAAGGCGCGGGCTAGGCGGATCGCACTCATGGTCGCCTCTGTCCCACTACTCACCAAGCGCACCTTTTCTAAGCCCTCATAGCGCAACACCAACTTTTTAGCTAAAGTGGTCTCTAACTCTGTGGGCGCACCAAAACTAAAGCCCCGTTGCAAGGTTTCAATCACCCTCTCTTCAATCTCTTTATCAGCATGCCCAAAGAGCAAGGGACCCCAGCTTTGCACGAAATCCACATAAACATTCCCATCCACATCGTGCAAGAAACACCCCTGCCCTTTATAGATAAAAGGTGGCGTGCCCCCCACACTTTTAAAGGCACGCACGGGGGAATTAACCCCCCCAGCGATCACCTGTTTGGCTTCGTTAAAATCATTGATGCTATGCAAGAGTGCATGCCCCAATTCTTTTTTAGCCATGCTTAATCTTTGAGTCCGGCTTTAAAGGTGATTTGCACTTGCGACCAAGTTAATTTTTCATGCTGGACACTGCAAGCGGCAGCAAGTTTGTGGAAGGCATCTTTTAAACCAAATTCCATGATGTCTAGCACGCCTGTAGCGACCAATTCTTTATCTTTAATGGTGTAGCTCATGGGCACTTTCACACTCTTACCATTCATGCGCACAGAGGCTAATAAAGTCCCCTGATCTTCCCCAGCCACCACATCTCTAAAAGTTACTTTAAGACTCTGATCTTTGAATTGGTCAAAAAATGCTTCCTTGACATTCTTGGTTTTCATCTCATCGTGCAAATTGACTTGGGCGACATTGATTGTAGCGGTGGCTTTATCCAGCATGTGCGCCACGCTGGAAGTGTCTTTGTTAAAGCGGTAGAGCACGTGGTCAAAAGTGCCTTCTACACCGACCTTTTTAGCCGTTTTAAAAGCGGTAAAAGACATGCTAACCTTAGTGGTGTCTAAACTATTGGCTTGCAACAATGCAGATGCCAGCAACGCTGCTATGGCAAATTTTTTCATCTTATCTCCCTTAATTTGTTTTATATGGGCTTTAGCCCTAAGGATTTTTATTATAGCACAAAGACTCCCCTCATTTGCCCTAAGTGGTTAAGTTCTACACGGGTCTTGCCATGTTAGTATAAGAGAAAAAGGGTTTTTGTGCTAGAAATCTTAAAGCAGGCGTGCAAACGGATTTTGGCTGATTTGTCCCATAATCCCCTTGTGCGCCACTACTACCAAGGGCAGGGCGTGATTTTCACCCTCCACCGCGTGGTGGATACGCAAGAGAAATTACCCAAAAGCATAGGGGTTTCCACCGCCTTTTTAGATAGCTTCATGACCCTCCTAAAGGATCGGGGTTTTAGTTTTGTGGGCTTGGATGAAATCTGCGATCTCTTGCAAAAGGGCAAACATTTTTCTAAGATCGTGCATTGGACCTTAGATGATGGGTTTCAATGCACCCTAGATCATGCCCTCCCCATTTTTAAAGCCCACAACGCGCCCTTCACAACCTATATTTGCACCGATCTCATCGATCGCATGGAGGCAGATAGCCTAGATTGGAGTGATGGGCTTGAAATGCTGGACTGGGAGGGGGTAAAAGCCCTCCATGCTCATCCGCTTTGCACCATTGGCGGGCATACTAAAAGCCACCCCAAATTAAGCCAACTCCCCACAAGAGAGAGTGTATTAGAACAGATTCAAAAAGGTAACGCCATTTTACAAACGCATTTGGGGCAGAAAATCTACCATTTTGCCTACCCCTATGGCAGAGTGGGGACAGCGGGGCTAAGGGAGGTGGAGGTGGTGCAAGAATTAGGGCTAAAAAGCGCGGTTACCACGAGGCGGGGGACACTCTACCCTGAGCACAAGGATTTTTTAACCTGTTTGCCCCGTGTGATGTTAGAGGATGGTTTCAAGCTCCATGAGATTTGGCGTTTGCGCAAACACCGGATCGCCACCCTGTGAAAATCCTCCATTTAAACGCCACCCTCACCGGCGGAGCAGCCCGGGCTGCTCTGCGCTTACATGGCGCGCTCTTACAAGCGGGGGTGGATAGCTTAGTCTATGTGCAAGACACACGGGGGGGCGTGCTTGGTGATCGCATTTTAAGCCCGCAAGGTCTTAGCAAAGCGTGGGCGCGCTTGCGCCCTTATTTGGACAAAGCCCCGATTTTGCTCTACCCCAAGCGCACAAAAGGCACATTTAATATTGGTTGGTTGCCCTTTAGTGGGGTGTTGCGCGCCATTGAAAAGATCAAGCCTAGTATTGTGCATCTGCATTGGATCGGGCGGGGGGTGATCCCCATCTATGATTTGCCCAAAATCCCCACACCCTTGGTGTGGAGCTTGCATGACATGTGGGCTTTTAGCGGTGGGGATCATTATTATGATGATGAAAACGAACATGCCTATAGGCATTCTTGCATCTTAAATAGCCCCTTTGATTACGATCTAGCCACCTTTGGCTTTAACATGAAAAAACGGGCGTATGCCAAAATTCCCCATTTGTGCGTGGTGGGTGTGAGTAATTGGATCGGCACACGGGCTAGACAGAGCGTTTTGCTCCAAGATAAAACCCATTGCGTGATCCCCAATCCAATCAACACCCACCACTACCAGCCCCTAGACAAACAAGTTTGCCAGCAATTGCTGGGCTTGGATACTCCCCACCCATTAGTGGCTTTTGGGGCTATGGACACAAGCAACCCTATTAAGGGCGCGGACCTCTTGTTAAAAGCCCTGCACCACCTTAAAGGGCAACAAATCGAACTGGTGATTTTTGGGGCAGACACCCCTAAGTGTGCGTCCCATTTACCCTTCAAGACACATTACTTGGGGAGGCTCACGGATAGCGCTAGCTTGGTGGCGTTGTATAATGCGGTGGATGTGGTGGTCGTGCCCAGCCGTCAAGAAAATTTAAGCAATGTGATTTTAGAGAGTTTGGCATGCGGCACGCCCGTTGTGGCGTTTGGCGTGGGGGGTAATGGCGATCTAATCAAGCACCAAGAAAATGGCTATCTGGCCCGCTCCTTTGATGTGCTGGACTTAGCTGCGGGGATAAAATGGGTGTTAAACACTCCAGATTATCCTAAGCTTTGCACGCATGCACGCATGCACGCAGAAACACATTTTAGCCAAGAGGTGGTCGCAAAAAAATACATTACACTTTATGAGGGCATTTTACATGGATAACCCCCCCAAGCTAGAAAATTCTGAGCATTTTGAGCGACTCATCACTTACCCTAGGGCAACCCTGCAAGGGGGCTTAAGGACTAAGGGGCTTTTCAAGCACAGCATGCCTCATCAGCCCCTAGTGAGTGTGATCATGGCAACCTTAAATAGCCAAAACTTCCTAGAAGCGACCTTGCAGAGTATTTTGGATCAAACTTACCCCAATTTAGAGTTACTGGTCATCGATGGGGGCTCGAGCGATGATACCTTGCCCATTTTACAAGCCCATGCAGACAAAATTGATTATTTTATGAGTCTGAAAGATAGGGGCATTGCACAGGCTTTCAATCGGGGCGTGCGTTTGGCTTTTGGGGATTATATTAATTTTCAGGGTGATAGCGATGGCT
Source organism: Helicobacter bizzozeronii (assembly GCF_900196775.1). Taxonomy (NCBI): domain Bacteria; kingdom Pseudomonadati; phylum Campylobacterota; class Epsilonproteobacteria; order Campylobacterales; family Helicobacteraceae; genus Helicobacter; species Helicobacter bizzozeronii. Next base: position 85,713 of record NZ_FZLB01000041.1, on the reverse strand, counting down.
TTGTTGCCCCTAATGCCTTGCAAGAAGTGATGGCAGGCGTGCAGGGGCAAATGCTGGTGAGCGCGCGGGTGGTGCGTGTGGATGAACAAGGCAATACGCTCTACACCTCCAAGTATTTAAAAAACTTACACCAAAATCTCCTATTAGGGAAATTCATCCCCCACCAAGGACTTTTAACCCACAAGGATTATTTTAACACCTATGGACTCTTTGATGAAGATTTGATCTTTAGCATGGATTATGAATTTTTAATGCGTTGTTACCACAACTTCCCCGCATTTGTGGCTAAAAGTGAGGTTTTGGCGCGCTGGCGTGCAGATGGGCTAGGGGCTGATAAAGAGTTAGAGATTTTTAAAGAATGGGCAACAATCAAGGCGCGCCACCAAATCGCCCCGCCCCTAGTGCTCAAAGCCATTGAAAAATGGATTTTGGCTAAGTTTTATCTTAAAAAGGCTCTTAAGTGGCTCAAAGTCTAGATTATGTGATCATCACCCCCTTACCCGTGTTTTACAAGGTCAATCTCTACAACGAGTTAGCCAAATCCTTAAAAATCTTTGTGGTGTTCTTGGCATCTGAAACTAAAGAAAAACGCGCGGGGGATTTTACGGGTTTAAAAAATGCACACTTTGAGCACACCACCCTTTTTGCGGGCAATTTGCAAGAACGCCCCTTGTGGAAAAATAGTTACCAATTAGTCCAGATTTTAAGGCAAAAGTCCTATAAATGGTTGCTAGTGGGGGGGTGGGATTGCTTGGAGTTTTGGGCAGGGGTGCTAGCCAGCTCTAAGGCCCAAAATGCGATCGTGGTGGAATCAAGCATTTATGAGAGTGCCACACGGGGGGTGAAGGCGTGGCTCAAGCGCTTTTTTTTAAAGCGTATCTCAAAGGCGTTTGTGTGCTCACATAGGCATGCCAAACTCTTAGAGGTGCTAGGCTTTAAGGGGGAGCTTAAAATCACCCAAGGTGTGGGGATCATCCACAAACCCCTACTTTGTAGGAATAAGCGTTCTTATACTAAAAATTTCATCTGTGTGGCGCGTTTGAGTGGGGTTAAAAATTTAGAATTTTTGTTGCGGGTGTTCCACAACTTGCCTAATTTTTCCTTAAGCCTTGTGGGCATAGGAGAGTTAGAATCGCCCTTAAAACAAATGGCAAGCCCCAATGTGGCGTTTTTAGGGGCGATTGAGAATGCCCAACTAACCCCGCTTCTTTGTGCTTTTGATGGCTTGATCTTGCCCTCTTTGAGCGAGCCTTGGGGCTTGGTGGTGGAAGAGGCGTTGGCTGTGGGGTTGCCAGTATTTGTGAGCGTGGCGTGCGGGGCGCATGTGCTGGTGCAAGAGGGGGTCAATGGCTTTATCTTTGATCCAAAAGATGTTGTGGGCTTAATAGGGCTTTTAGAGGGTCTAAGCCCTGCTGGCTACCAAACTCTCTTAGAGGGGGCTTTAGCTTGGGATTTAGAGGCTAAGGATAACAAGCAAGTGCAAGCCTATGTGCTCTGAGTAGTTTTAAAGATTAACACAGAAAACATGGTTGTTTGCCAAGGGGGTTTGGCGTTGCTAATTGCCCTTACTTGCTGGTTTTAAGTTATAATGCTAAGGATTTGCCTATTTTAGGATTTTGATTAGTTTAAGGATGTCCATGTTCTTGCCTGTTTATTTCGTTTCGCTCAAAGATCACCCCCGGCGCGCACATTGCCAAAGCATCATCGACAACCCACCCGCTCAAGAAGGCGATCTCAAATTGCAATTCCAAATTTTTGATGCCATTGACAAGCACAGCGATTATTTTAAAAGTGGATTGATTGAAAATTCCTATTCCCCTAAATGGCTTAAAGAGAGCGAATGGTTTAGAGGCATGCACGGGCGGGAGTTACTGCCCGAGGAGCTAGGTTGTTATGCCAGCCATTACATGCTGTGGCTCAAGTGCATTGAGCTCAACCGCCCCATCGTGATTTTAGAAGATGATGTGATTCTCAAACCCCATTTTTATGAAAGCGTGGCGCATTGCGTGCAAAGCCCCTTTGATTTTGTGCGCTTATTTGCCACCTTTTGGGAGATCAAAACCAAAAGATCGGCCATTGCCCACATAGGCGGGTCGCAAGTGCTGCCCACCGACCCCAAAGTTGAAGTGATTTTAAAAGAGCATTTTTATTTGTCTGCCTTTGATGTCTTTGCCGCATCTGCTTATTACCTCACTCCCAAGGCAGCAAAAGCCTTTGTGAGCGCGAGTTTGCACTTCACCGAGCCAGCTGATAACCTACTTTCTTTAGTGCATGCCCATAAAATCCCCAATTTCACCTATATCCCTTTGAGTGCGGGGTTTAGTAAATACCACACGATTTCAACGATCACATCAGACGATTCTACTGACTTACGGACCAGCACCTATAAACCCTCTATGCGATTCCTCACTCGCTTTTTGACCTCTGCTTTCTTCACTGCCCGCCGTTATTATTATTACCGCTTGTTTCTCAAACGCTACGCCCATCTGCGCTAAGGGTCTCTAAAAATGGGGGGAGAATCTGATCGTAAGTGTAGTTTTGAATCGTGGCATGCAGGGTCTGGGCGATTTGGTTGTAATACTGCGGGTCGCTGAGCAGAACATCAATTTTATGTGCCATGTCTTGGGGGGTTTGCACCACCAGATCGGCACAAAGTTGCTTGACTTGCCCAATATCCATGCACACAAAGGGCAAGCCATATTGCATGCTCTCTAAGATCACCAAGGGGTAGCATAAATGGGGGGCAGCGTGCAAAAACAAAGTGGCATGGGCAAAGAGGTCCAAGACTTGTGGGCGTTCTAAAAAATGCAAAAAAAACACGGGTTTAAAGCCATGTTGGTCATCGAGTTCTTGCTTGCGGGTTTTGAGCATGCCTAAGGTGTGCGAATCGTTGTAGGACCCCACAAAGATCAAGGGGATTTGTGCTTGGCTTAAATAATAGGCTTGCAAAATTTGATCATGGTTGTTATGCAGGCTGTAATTAGAGACACTGAGCAAATAGGGGGTTTGCATCAGGGTTTCTAAATCCCCGCTAGGTTCTGTGGGCACATTTAAGGGGAGTTGCAAACTCTTAGAAGGGTAGGTCTGTAAAACCCCATGGGGTAAAATACCGACTTTAGAGCAAAGGGGACTCAAAGTGTGGTAGGCATGCGTGTCTTGGCTTAGGAAAAACACACGATCAAAGTCTTTAAGGTGCGTTTCAAGCGTGCGTTTGAGCCACCTAAAATAGTTCTTTTCTTTACCCAAGCGGAGCAAGCAGATCTTGGCGATTTCTTTAAAGCGGCGCTTCCATGAATGGTCTTGCCAAATAGGGGGCGTATCCTCCAAGCGCAATATTTTTTTAACTTTCAAAGTGGGCAACAAATCATAGAACAGATCGCACGCCCAGTGCAGGGTGTGGGCATTGGCAATTCCTGAGCAAAACAGGAGATCGCCATCAAAATGCACCACAAAATCCCGGTAAGCAACAATCTCGCCCTTAGTCAAATAGCCTTCCGTATAGATATGAAACCCAATTACAAACAGATTAGGGGCGATTTCTATGGCCTCTTTGGTGGTGTTGCCACTGGTGAGGTTGTGCGTTATGCCCTCCCATTGGAGGGTTTGCAACCCGAGCGTGTCGGTATCACTGGTGCAGACAAAGACGCTGTGCCCTGCCCTAGCAAGGGCTAGGCTCAAGTGGTAATCTGCCATTGCCCACCCTAGTTGCAAGGGGTAATACTGGCTGGTGCAAAAGAGAATGCGCATGGGAATCCTAAGTTTGAGAATATAGGGGATTATAACACAAGGGCTTGCTAGGCTTGTTAATTATTAGCGTTATTTTGGTTTTAATCTAAGTTTGGCTAGTATGAGCCATATCTAGATTGAGGATGCCCAATGGTTGTTCTTTACAGCACCGAGCAATATTACCCTCTACAGGCGGGCAGAGCCACTGCCGATTATAATCTCACCTACGCCTTAGCCCAAGCCGGGCATGTGGTCTATGTGATCACAACAAACACCTATGGCCCGCTCCAACTCAAAAGGGAGGGTGGTATCTCAATTGTTTCTAGTGGTTCGATACGCAGAGAAGCCGTCGAAATTGCGCCCCGTTTGTTTGTGATCGAGATGGACATTTATGACAAGGAGGGTTGGAAGGGCGAAGTGGCACTCTATCAGGACTTTGTGCATTACTTTGAGTGCGATCTGTTCATCGCTTCTGGGATTTGGGCTTGGACAAGTGATCTGACTTTTGACTTATTGCCTGTGTGTTCCGCTAAAAAGAAAATCTTGCGATCCCATGGGGAATATGCACTCATGCATGGTGGCCCCAAAGGCTTTGTGCAACATCTCAAACTTTGGGTCAAAAAAATTCTCTATAACCCTGAGCGTTACAGATTAAACGCCTACATTCCCTTGTTGCGCGCCAAACTCAAGCAGTGTTTAAAAGACTATGATCGCGTTTTTTTCTTGCACAAGCGTAGCCATGGGTATGCGTATTTTGAGCCCTATTGCCCCAATATCGATGTGTTGCCCAATGGGGTTTTTGAAAAAGATATTTGCCCGCCTAAAACCTTACCAAGAAGCTATTTACGCCCACAACACACAACACACAACACACAATCTGTGCCAAATAATTGGGGCGATGGGCCCTATGTGTTGAATGTTTCAAGCTACTACAAGGAAAAGGGTCAAGATGCCGTGCTAGAGGCTTACTACCGCAGTGAAGCAGACATTCCTTTGGTTTTTGTGGGGTTTTTAAATGCCGGGGATACCCTTGATTCTCTCAAGACTCTAAAAACACAGCTGGATCACACATACGGCACTAGAGAGGTGCATTTTTTATACCAACTCCCACGCGAGCAAGTGTTGGAGGTTTTTAAACAAGCCACACTCTTTTTGCATGCCAGCCATGAAGAGGGCTTTCCTATGGTGATTTTGGAGAGCATGCAATTTGGTATCCCCTTTATTTGCACCGATGTGGGTAATGTCCGGGATTTGTGTGCAGAATTAATCATTAATAGCCCTCTAGAAATGGCTACAAAAATCAATGCCTTACTGGGCGATCCAGATTATTACAACCAAATGTCCCAAGAAATGCACCATACGATTAAGGAATACACTTATGAAAAGATTATAGATAAGATAGAATCTGTGATTCAAGACTAATGGAATTAAAGAGGTTGTCAAAAATCAAGACTCGCCCGCATAAACACAATAAAAACCGCAGGTTGGTTCTTAAGAGTTAAGCATGTTCCAAAACCTCCCTCAAGTCTAGGGTTTGTGTCACCACGCTGGCGGCTTTTTTGGTGATCTCTTTGGCATTAAAAGCGATGCTCACATCGGCTAATTTAAACATGCTGATGTCATTGGCCCCATCGCCTATGGCTAAGGTGTGTTTAACTTGTAATAATTCTTGCAAGTTAGCTAACATCTCGGCTTTGGAGTCAGAGCGCATCATAGGACCGCTCACCGCACCGCTTAATACCCCCTCTTTGGTGTGTAAGGCGTTGCTAAAGTGCCCATCTAAGCCTAATTTTTCTTTAAAAAACCCAGTCGCCCATGTAAAGCCTCCACTAAAGCACACCACCTTATAGCCCCTTTGGTGCAAGCCCTGCACCACTTCGTGCGCTCCTGTATGCAGGGGTAAGTTTTGGCAAATTTCTTGAGCCTTGCGCGCATCCATGCCCTTAAGCATCGCCACCCTTGCTAGCAAGCTCTCATAAAAATCTGCCTTGCCCTCCATCGCTCTAAGCGTGTAATTTTGCACATCCACGCCAACGCCATAAGCTTGGGCTAAAACCTCCAAAGTTTCGGCATTGACCAAAGTCGAGTCAAAATCAAAGACCGCTAATTTCATGGGATTCCTTTTGTTGTTGGGGTAGGCGTAGGGCAAAAAATAGCCCCAAAAGTTTAAAATCTAAGCCCACCGCTTCTAGGGCTAGCTGGGTTTGCCAAGTAGCCCACTCCCCCAAAAAATCTGCTTTTTTAGCGTCCAAATACGCCCGTGCTTGTGTGTCCTCTGTGTAAAGCGGTTCGCCCACAATGGGAAAACCCAGTGCGCTTAAATGCAAGCGGATTTGGTGGGTGCGTCCGGTTAGGGGGGTGATTTTTAAGTGGGTTTGGTTGGTCTTTGGGTTATAGCTTAGTATTTCTATAGTAGTTGCGCTAAATTTGCCCTGTGTGCTAATTTTTGAGCGCACGCCCAAATCCCCCCGAATGCTAGAAGGTTCTAAAATAGGCAAGATCACGCTAAAAGCCCCACTGGCATACAAACGCATATCCCCCATAACCCGTGCTAGGTAGGTTTTTTGGATTTGGCGGGTGCTAAACAACTCCCTTAAGGCGTTTTCGTGCGCCTTGCTCTGGCTCACCAAAACTAACCCGCTGGTTTCATAATCTAGGCGGTGGATCAAGCGCGCTTGGGGGTTGTGGGCATAAATGCTTTCATAAAGACTATCAGTGTGGTGGTTTTTGGGGTGGCTATAGAGGTTTTTGGGTTTGTAGTAAAGGGCAAAAAAGGGGGTGTTGAAAATGGGGGTAATTTTAGGTTTTAGGGCGGGTTTGAAAAAGAGCAGGCGCACGGGCTGATCTAAAATTTGTGCCTTGTGGAGTTTTTGCCCTTGCATGGTGCATAAACGCCCCCGATCGATGTGGCTTTGGGCTTGCTTAAGGCTACAAGCTAGAACCTCAGCCACAAATTTAGCCGCCTTTGTGGGGGCTTTGGGCGTGAAAACTTCCTCAATAAAGGGCATTACATGCAGGCTTGCACGAAAGCTTTAAACAAGGGATTAGGAGCGATTAAGCGGGAGGTGAATTCGGGGTGGTATTGCACGCCCAAGAAAAAGTAGCGGTTTTTGAGGGTCAAAGCCTCTATAATGCTTTGTTGGTTGTCATCAAGGCTAGTGGCGATCACTTCTAAGCCATGTTTAGCATAATCTTCTAGGTAAGCAGGGTTGATGGTGTAGCGGTGGCGGTGGCGCTCTAGGATATTTTCCGCATGGTAGATTTGGGCGATTTGGGAGTCTTTTTTGAGGGTGATGGCGTGTGTGCCTAGGCGCATGCTAGAACCCTTGTGCGTGGTGTTGGTTTGGCTGTGGAGCAAATCCACCACCTTATGGGGGGCATTTTTATCAAACTCGCTAGAGTGCGCGCCACTCAAGCCCAGCACATGCCTAGCAAATTCTACCACCATGAGCTGTGCCCCCAAGCACACCCCAAATAAGGGGACATGGTTTTCTCGAGCATAGGTGATCGCATTGATCATGCCCTCAATCCCACGATGCCCAAACCCCCCGGGGATCAAAATCCCTTGCAAATCTTGCAAAGTGCGGGCGATGCGTTGTTTTAATTGTGTGTCGCTCTCGCCCTCTTGGTTTTGCAAATCCTCGCTATTAATAAAGATCACCTCAACTTTTACTTTTAAGTGCGCCCCCACACAGACCATGCTCTCCAAATAGCTTTTATACGACTCGCCCAGATGGACATATTTCCCCACAAAGCCAATTTTGATCGTGCGTTTGGGGTTTAAGATGTGATAGACCAAGTCTTCCCATTGCTGGAGGGCATGCTGATCCAAAGAGGCTTGTAGGTTGAAATGCCTAAAGAGCGCATCTAAAAGCCCCTCTTGGAGGTAGTGCGTGGGGCAGGCATAGATGGTGGGCGCATCTTTGGCTTGGATCACATTTTCCACGCACACATCGCAACTGCTGGCAATCTTGGTCTTGATCTCAGGGCTTAAATCTTGGCTGCAGCGGGCTAGAATGATATTAGCACTCACGCCCAAACGGCGCAATTCAATGATGGAATGTTGGGTGGGTTTGGTTTTGAGTTCATGGCTGGTGGCAATGAGGGGCACTAAAGTTACATGGATATTGGCGACTTGTTTAGAACCCAGAGCGCTTCTAAGCTCCCTAATGGCTTCTAAATAGACCATGCCCTCAATGTCGCCCACCGTGCCCCCCACCTCCACGATTAAAAAATCCTTGCCCTCGCCCAGTTTTAAAATGCGTTCCTTGATCTCTTCGACAATGTGGGGGATCACTTGGATGGTCTTGCCTAAGTATTTGCCCTCCCGCTCCTTTTCAATCACGCTCAAATAAATTTGCCCGGTGGTGAAGTTGTTGGCTTTAGAAAAATCTTTGTTTAAAAAGCGTTCATAATGCCCGATGTCTAAATCCGTTTCGCTCCCATCAGCAGTTACAAAGACCTCGCCATGCTCAAAGGGGCTAAGTGTCCCCGGATCCACATTGATATAAGGGTCGATCTTTAAAATATCCACTTTAAAGGCGCAGAGTTTTAATAAATGCGCCAAACTACTAGAGGCCACCCCCTTGCCCAAAGAACTCAAAACCCCCCCAGTAATAAAAACAAATCTGGTTTGCATGCTTCCTTCTTTTAATACAGATTGACAACTAGGTAATTGTCTTTTTGATCGATCTTATACTGGTATTGCCCATCTAAAGTGATGATGAAGCGGTAGAAGTTATCATGGGTGTTGATGGCGATGTTGCGGACATATTTATGATTAATGGATAATTCCTGCCTCAAATCCTTTGCCTTGCGATCAATGTCAATTACTAGGCGATAAGGATCAATGAGCACAAAGGATCGCTGGAGAGTATCTGCTGTCCTCAAGTAAAGCTTGTTTTCGCGAATCCAAAACTCATACCCTCCAATGCTATAAGTGCTCTTTTCGGGTTGCAAAAATGCCCCCTCTTGAGTGAGTTTGAGCGGGTAGTGCCAGTCGATGTGTTGGTTAATATCCACCTCTTGGGTGTGGGTTGTGCCATCCAAATCTTGGTAAAAAATGGTGATTTTAGAGAGGACTCTAGCGGTGGTGGGCAAAGAAACCTTAATGGACTTGAAATAATCAAATACCTCATCTTTAGGGAACTTAGTATCCATGCGTTGGGCTTTTTTGGAGGGCACAAAGGGGTTATCTCTAGCCCCCAACACGCTTAAAACCAGCAAAATACCCAGCCATTTGGACATATTCACTTCTTTGGTTCTAATTCTTTGAGCTCAAAGAGTTGTTTTTGGAGTTTGGCATTTTCATATTGCAAGTTCTGCACGGCACTTTGCAATGTTTCTTGTCTTTGTTCTAGCGCGTTTAACACCTCAAAGGAGTTATTCCCAAAAAACAACCCGCCTAAGTAAATGCCCAGTGCGACCAATGCACCAAAAAATAACAACACCCACCGGTATGAATAAACAGATTGCCACACCCACATAGAGCTAATCGAGGACTTCGGGATGTTTATCCGTGTTGCAACATTTTTCTTTGACTTGCGTAGCGATCTCTAAAGCTAAATCAGGGTCGTTTTTCAAGGTCAGCTTGGCTGCTTCTCTGCCCTGCCCGAGTTTTCTATCCAAGTAGCTAAACCATGCCCCGCTTTTTTCGACAATGTCTAACTTAACGCCATAATCGATCAATTCGCCCTCGTAGCTGATCCCCTCGCCATACATCACATCAAATTCGGCTTCTTTGAAGGGCGGGGCGACCTTGTTTTTCACCACCTTAACCTTAACGCGGTTGCCAATGGGGTGTTCGCTAGCCTTTAGCGTGGCGATGCGGCGGATGTCAAGGCGCACGCTGGCATAAAACTTCAACGCATTGCCCCCGGTGGTGGTCTCCGGACTCCCATAACCCATCGTGCCAATTTTCATGCGAATCTGGTTGATAAAAATTAAAGTCGTGTTCATCTTGTGCAAAATGCCCGTGATCTTGCGCAAAGCTTGGCTCATCAAGCGGGCTTGCAAGCCCACATGCTGATCGCCCATGTCCCCCTCAATCTCCGCCCGTGGGGTGAGTGCTGCCACCGAATCGACCACGATCACATCCACCGCCCCCGTGCGCGCCAAAGTTTCTAAAATCTCCAAAGCCTCTTCGCCCGTATCAGGTTGGGAAATTAAGAGGTTATCAGTATCCACGCCTAGTTTTTTAGCATATTGCACATCTAAGGCGTGTTCGGCATCGATAAAAGCACAAGCCCCCCCGTTTTTTTGCGCCTGTGCTACGATATGCAAGGTTAAAGTCGTTTTGCCACTGGACTCAGGACCATAAATTTCCACAATGCGCCCCTTAGGCACGCCCCCAATGCCCAATGCCAAATCCAGCCCCAAAGAGCCCGTGGGCGTGGCCTCAATGGGTTCGACCTCTCTATCACCTAGGCGCATCAAAGCACCCTTGCCAAAAGTCTTATCAATCTGTTTGATTGCCGCTTCCAATGCCCGTTGTCTTTGTTCATCCACGCCAAGTCCTTTTAGATCAAAAGCCACATTTTAACACCTTGTGCCTTAAACAAAGGTTTATCTTTTATGTGGCACAATTAGGGGCAATTTTTTGCTTTTTTAAAGGCTGGCGATGGTGAGGCTGTTGGTGTTTTTAAGCACGCTTTATTTGGGCGGGTGTTTGCAACCTATGGAGGGCCCACAAGCTGAAAAGGTGGATAAACAAGTGCAATGCGGGTTTGGCTCGAGTGGATGTTAAGATAAAAGGATCAAATTGGCAGAGGTGATTGGTGTTAAAAAAGAGGGTGTTATTTATGATTTGCAAAGTGTGCAGGATTTAGGCATCCAAGGCGATCCCATCGCCTTTGGGGAGGAGCCCGAGGCTTTGGAGATTTTACGGCACTCTTGTGCGCATTTGCTTGCCCAAGCGATCAAGCAACTTTACCCCGATGCGCAATTTTTTGTGGGTCCGGTGGTGGAGGAGGGGTTTTATTATGACTTTAAGACCCAAGCTAAAATCTCTGAGGAAGATTTAGCCGTGATTGAAGCCAAAATGAAAGAGATCGCCAAGAATAAACACGCCATCACCAAGAGCACCATGACCCGTAAAGAGGCGTTAGAGAAGTTTAAAAACGATCCCCTAAAACACGCCGTGATGTCCAAAATTGAGGGGGATTGTTTGAGCGTCTATGCCCAAGGCGAGTTTGAAGACTTGTGCCGGGGTCCGCATTTGCCCCACACCGGGTTTTTAGAGCATTTCAAGCTGACCAAATTAGCTGGGGCGTATTTGGGGGGTGATGAAAATGCCGAGATGTTGCAACGCATTTATGGGATCGCCTTTGCCAAAAAAGAGAGTTTAAAAGCCTATTTAACCCAGCTTGAGGAAGCCAAAAAGAGGGATCACCGCAAACTAGGGCAGGAGTTAGGGCTATTTTGCTTTAATGAGGATTTGGGGGCGGGCTTGCCTATTTGGCTACCCAATGGCATGCGGTTACGCAAACGCCTAGAGGATTTACTAAGCCAAGCCTTGCTCAAATATGGCTATGAGCCCGTACGCGGTCCCGAGATTTTAAAAAGCGCGCTTTGGCAGACCAGCGGGCACTATGATAACTACAAAGAAAACATGTATTTTACGATCATCGATGAGATCGAATATGGGATCAAGCCGATGAATTGTGTGGGGCATATCAAGGTCTATCAGCATGCCCTGCGATCTTATCGCGATCTGCCCTTGCGTTTTTATGAATACGGCGTGGTGCACCGGCATGAAAAAAGCGGGGTTTTGCATGGGCTCTTAAGGGTGCGAGAATTTACCCAAGATGATGCGCATATTTTTTGCCGTTTTGATCAGATCAAGGCGGAGGTGCAAGCCATTTTAGAATTCACTAAAAAAGTGATGGGGGCTTTTGGGTTTGTTTATGAAATGGAGCTTTCCACCAAGCCTGAGAAGCATATCGGCGATGCCCAAGTGTGGGAGCAAGCCACAAATGCCCTCAAACATGCCCTAGAGGAACAGGGGATTAACTTTAAGATCGATGCGGGCGGGGGGGCATTTTATGGACCTAAAATCGATATTAAGATCACCGATGCGATCGGGCGTAAATGGCAATGTGGGACCGTGCAGGTGGATATGAATTTGCCCGATCGTTTTGCTCTGAGTTACACCAATGAGCAAAGCCTAGAGGAACAGCCCGTGATGATCCACCGCGCGATCTTGGGCTCTTTTGAGCGATTTATCGCCATTTTGACCGAACACTATAGCGGGAATTTTCCTTTTTTTATTGCGCCCGTGCAAATTGCTTTAGTCCCCGTTTCACAAGATCAGCTAGAATATGCTCTAGCCCTCAAAGATCGGCTCGTGGATTTGGGGCTATTCGTGCAAGTGGTGCATAAAAACGAAACGCTGAGCAAGCGCATCCGCACCTTAGAGAAGCAAAAAATCCCCTTGATCGCTGTGATCGGGGCTCAAGAGGTGCAAGAGCACAGCTTGGCTATTCGGGATCGGGCTTTAGGCAAACAATATCCAATGGAAATGGAGGCATTTATTAACATGGTAAAGGGTAAAATGCAAGAGGTTAGTTTTTGAGCAAAGAAGAAGTGTTGCTAAATGATGCGATTGATTTTAAGCAGGTGCGTTGTGTGGGCGATGGGGGGGAGCAGTTTGGTATCCTCTCTTCTAAGGAGGCTTTAAGGATTGCGCATTCTAAGGGCTTGGATTTGGTTTTGATTGCGGCTAATGCCAAGCCCCCCGTGTGTAAGGTGATGGATTATGGCAAATATTGCTACCAAGCCGAGAAAAAGCTCAAGGAAGCCAAGAAAAAGCAAAAGCAAATTGAGATCAAGGAGATCAAACTCTCCACCCAGATCGCCCAAAATGACATCAACTACAAGATCAAGCATGCTCGGGAATTCATTGAAGAGGGCAAGCATGTCAAGTTTAAGGTGGTGCTTAAAGGCAGAGAGAGCAATGACCCCAAGGCGGGCTTGGGTGTGCTCGAGCGGGTGAGAGACATGATGAGCGATATTGCCGATGCGCAAAAAGAGCCCAAGAGCGAAGGGCGGTTTGTGATGTGGCTCTTTGTGCCCCAAAAGAAATAAATTTATGAAAGGAGAGCAGATGCCTAAGATGAAGACCAATCGCGGGGCAGCCAAGCGTTTTAAGGTGAAAAAAAATCTCATCAAACGCGGGAGTGCTTTTAAAAGCCATATTTTGACCAAAAAAAGCCCCCAACGCAAGGCTAATCTGAATGCGCCCCACTATGTGCATAGCACCAACATGCACGCTGTGGCGAGCATGTTGTGCCGCTAGTTTAAGTTTTCCCCCTCCAAGCGTAGGCTAAAAAGGGTCAAGATCAACACACCTCAAAAGGTAAAGGAAAAAAATGAGAGTCAAAACAGGCGTTGTGCGCCGCAGACGGCATAAAAAAGTTTTAAAACAAGCCCGTGGGTTTTTTAGCGGGCGTAGGAAGCATTTTAGGAAAGCCAAAGAGCAATTAGAACGCAGTTTGTGCTATGCCTTTAGGGATCGCAAGCAAAAGAAACGCACCTTTAGGAGTTTGTGGATTGTGCGTATCAATGCGGCTTGCCGCTTGCACAACACCAGCTATTCTAAGTTCATGCACGCCTTGAAAAGCGCCAATATCGAGCTGGATCGCAAGATTTTAGCCGACATGGCGATGAACGATCCGGGTGCTTTTGAAAAGCTCTTTAGCCAAGTGCAGGCGCATCTGTAAGGTGGTGGGCAATAGCCATTTTTGTGGCTATTGCTACAGAAATTTTTAAAATAATATTGTTTTTTTGGTTACCTCTATCTCTTTTGATTAATAAAAATTTTTAATTTTTTATGCTAGAATGAAAACCTCAAACTTCTAAATTTTAGATTTTAAGAAACTTGGAGTTAAGGATAACAATGAAAAAATATATGGTGGCGGGCGCAATTCCCCTAGTGGCGATGTTGTTAGCGGCTGAAGAAAGCCCCAAAAAGCCCCAAGAGGCTAAGGCGAGTGCCCATAAAAAAGTGCGCGCCCCTCAGGGCAGACATGGTGAGAGGAACGGCTTCTTTATTGGGGGGGATTACCAACTGGGCATGATGAGCTCCACCGAGCAAGCTTGTAGTATGGTTAAGAACCCCAACAGCTATCTCAATGCTCCAGCACAGATTAGTAGCTGTGATGGGGCGCGCCAACAGGTTAATGTCGGCACAGTAGCTAAACCGGTATATAACACCGTGTGGGGCAATATGGGGCAAAAAAACTACATGGGTTATTTGCATGGCAAGTCCTATGTAACCAATGGGCTTGGGGTCTTGATGGGCTACAAGCACTTCTTTAAGAAGTTGCCCGAGCTGGGTTTGCGCTATTATGGGTTTTTTGATTGGGCACATTCCTATTACCGGTATTTCCAAACACTCAATTCAGGACCTCAAGATATTTACCAACAAACCAATATCTTTGCCTATGGTGTGGGGACAGACCTTCTTTTTAACCCCAAACCCTTTAACAAAGAAAACTTCCATTTTGGTTTCTTCTTAGGTGTCGCCATCGGGGGGACTTCCTTTGCCCCCACTAGCAAATTCTTTAACCAACTGCTCCAAGCGTATGGAACACGCCTACGCACCTCTAACTTCCAATTCTTTGTCAATGGCGGAATCCGCGTGGGGAGCCGACACAACGGCTTTGAATTTGGGATCAAAATCCCCACCATTGGCACAAACTACTTCTATTCCAACGGGGCAAAAGCAGTGATGAATACGCCCTACTCCTTGACCTTGCACCGCAACTTTGTCTTCTACTGGCGCTATATGGTGAGCTTTTAAGGCTTTTACCACCTATTAGCTCTGCTCTGCTATCATAGGGGGTGGAGAGCGAGCATCACTGGTGTGGGTCTTGGGCTTCAAACCCAACGGGTGTTTAGGTGTTCTAGGCACCGCAAAGTTCGATTCTTTGGCTCTCTTGCCAAAAAAAAGGTTTTTCATGCGAGAGATTTTCTTATGTTCCATTTCTAATGTCAGCAGTGGGGATTGTAGCGAGGATTGCGCTTATTGCACGCAAAGTTCCCACCACCAAGGCAAGATTCGCCGTTACAAATACAAAAAAGAAGAAGATGTTTTACAAGAGGCTAAGGCTCTGCGCGCCCTAGGGGCTTTGGGCTTTTGCTTGGTAACCTCTGGTCGGGGGCTAGATTCCAAAAAATGCGATTACATCGCTAGGCTGGCGCGCACCATCAAACAAGAAGTGCCCGATCTGCATTTGATCGCTTGCTGTGGGCGTGCCGATGTGGATTCGTTGCGTTTTTTAAAAGAAAATGGCATTGATAGCTACAACCACAACCTAGAGAGTTCCCAAAATTTCTTCCCTAATATCTGCACCACCCACCCTTGGGAGGAGCGTTTTAGCACTTGTGAAAACACCCTTAAGGCGGGCTTGAGTCTGTGTAGCGGGGGGATTTTTGGCTTGGGTGAGAGTTTTGAGGATCGCATTGAGCTATTACGCACCTTGCAATCTTTAACCCCCGCCACCACGCCCATTAACTTTTTTATCCCCAACCCCTCTTTGCCTATTAAACAAAGCGTGATGAGCGCACCAGAAGCCCTAGAATGCCTTGCCTTAGCCAAAGAGTTTTTACCCAAAACCCGCCTCATGGTCGCTGGGGGGCGTGAAGTGGTCTTTGGGAGCGACCAACAGGGCATTTTTGATTGCGGGGTGGAGGCGATTGTGCTGGGCGATTATTTGACCACTAAGGGCGATGCGCCTAAAAAAGACTTGGAGATGTTGCAAACTTACGGGCTTACCATCGCGACTAGCTGTCATTGATCAAGGCGTTTTTTAAACATCTGGCACAAAGTGTGCTGGGTTTTTGTTATCTGTGTTCTTACTTTGTAAATGACAAGGTCAAAAAGCAATTTGAAGCGATCGCCTCCATTTTCTACTACGCCTCTTCGCTGAGTTTCTACACAATTTTATCTTTTTCGCCCATTTTAATTTTTGTCGCCCTCTTTTTGATCACCCCCTTTGCCAAAAGCTTTGAGCTTGAAACCCTGCTTTTCCCCGATAGCCCCGATTTTATCCAAGCCAGCCGTTCCTTTTTGCACGCCTTTATGCAAAATAACCGCACTTTGGGCGTGGTGCAAATCGCCTCCATTACGCTCGCTTTTTTGCTCTTTTGCGAGAATTACCGCGATATTGCCTCTAAAATTTTCCACGCCGAGCCCAGAGATTATTTTTATTTTAGGGGCAGAAGGATTTTTGTATTTTGGGGGTTTGGCACGGGCATTGTGTTTTTAATTGTCCTGCCCTTGATTATTCTCTATGAAATCAAGGTCCAAGCCATCACCAATAACCCCGTGTTGCTCTCTTTTTTGCGTTGGGTGGGGACTTATATTTTTTGCCTGTTCTCTTTTTTAATGCCCACCAACAAGGTTTTCAAACGGCTATTATACCCCTTATTGTGGAGCTTAATCACGAGCATTTGTTGGCATTTAATGAAATGGGGGTTTGTTTATTATATCCTTTATAACCGCACTTATCGCGAACTCTATGGATCGGTGTCGATTCTGTGGTTTTTGATGTCCTATATTTACGCCTCGTGGTTGCTCTTGCTTTTGGGGATGCATGGCTGTGAGGTGTGCGATCAAAACAGCACTAAGAAACCTCTTTCTTAGATAAAGCGTCTAAAACGGCGTTAATGAGTTTGGGGGCTTGTTCCTCCCCGTAATTTTTAGCCAGCTCAATGGCTTCGTTGATCACAATGGGGGATTTGGTGCTGGTGTGTAAAATCTCATAAGCCCCCAAACGCAGGATCGCCCGTTCCATGCTCCCCATGCGTTTTAAATCCCAATCTTTGAGTAAGGGTTTTAAGGTGTTATCCAAGCTTTCTAGGCGTGTTAGCGTGCCCTCTAAGAGTTCGAGTGCAAAGCGTTGCTGGGCGTTTTTAATTTTCCTCTCTTCTAGCAAACTGGGGGCTAGATTTAAAATCGCCCCATTCCCGCTATCAAAGGCATAGAGCAAGCCCACCACCGCCTCTCTAACTTGGCTTCTAGTTGCCATTAGATCAAACTGTAGAGATTGAGCAGTTCAATCAACGCATCCATCGCCTCAAAACCCTTATTGCCCGCCTTGCTCCCGGCGCGCTCAATGGCTTGTTCGATATTATCGGTGGTGAGCAACCCAAAGCTAACGGGGATTTTGTATTTGAGCGTGGCATTGGCAATCCCCTTAGTGGCTTCTGCGCTCACATAGTCAAAATGGGGAGTCCCGCCCCGAATCAACGCCCCCACCACGCAGATACCATCATATTTAGCACTGGCTAGCAAACGATCCAACACAAAGGGCAATTCATAAGCCCCGGGGACTTTCACAATGCTTAGATGATCCAAACAACCCCCGTGGCGCTCAAAACTATCTAGCGCGCCCTCAATGAGCCGATCGGTGATGATGTGGTTAAAACGCGCGGCTAAAATAGCGACTTTCTCGCTACCCTTTAAAAAAAGTTTGCCCTCAATGCTGTGTGGCATGTTTATCCTTTTGGTGGTTTAAAGATTGGTTGCACTCTTGCAAAACCAAGAGATCGCTGGCTAAGTCTAAGAGATGAGCGGTTAAAATCATATTGGGTCCATCGCTTAGGGCATTTTGTGGATCAATGTGGGTTTCCATAAAAAACCCATCCACACCCACTACCGCCCCAGCCTTTGCCAAGTAGGGCACAAAGGAGCTATCCCCTGCGCTCTTACCCCCCGCCCCCCCGGGCATTTGCACGCTGTGGGTAACATCAAAGATCACGGGCGCAAAGGCGCGCATGATCACCAGTGATCGCATATCTACGACCAAATTTGCATACCCAAAACTGGCTCCCCGCTCGCATAAATAAATGCCATGTTCTAAACACGCCTCATAGGTGGGTGCTTCATATTTGTTTTTTGCCCGTGTGTTTAAAGCTTTAAGCGCGCTGTATTGCATGTCTTTGGGGTGCATGAACTGCCCCTTTTTGATGTTGATGATGCTTTTAGTCTGTGCCGCAGCCACGATCAAATCGGTTTGGCGGCATAAAAACGCCGGGATTTGCAAAACATCCACCACTTCAGCCACAGGACCTGCCTGCACGCTCTCATGGATGTCGGTTAAGAGTTTGTAGCCAAATTTGTCCTTAATGTCCCCTAACATTTGCAAGCCCTTTTGCAAGCCCGGACCCCGGTAACTCTCTAGGCTAGTGCGGTTGGCCTTATCAAAGCTGGCTTTAAAATAAAAATCAAACTTGGGGTTGGAGGCTAGGGGTTTGAGTTCTTGGGCGATCTGCTCTAAAATCTCCCAATCCTCAATCACACATGGACCAGCAATCATCACACTCTTAGGCAAGAATCATCCTTGTTTTGAAGTGTGCTATAATACCAGCTTGTCTGTATGGATTTGCTGAAAACAAAGGAGAGTGCATGCAACTATGCTTGGCTTTGGATTTAGAGAGTCAGAAGGCATGTTTGAATCTGCTAGAACAGCTTAAGGGGCTGAATCTGTGGATCAAATTAGGCTTGAGGGGGTTTATTAGAGAGGGTCCTAGTTTTTTAGAACGCATTAAAAACATCGATTCGGGCTTTAAGCTCTTTTTGGACCTCAAATTACACGACATCTCTTACACTATGCAAGAGACGGTGATCGAGTGTGCTAAACTGGGCGTGGATATGCTCACCTTGCATGCCAGCAGTGGGCAAGAGGCGTTAAAAAATGCCGTGCAAGCCTTAAAGACCTTTGAGGGTAAAAAGCCCTTGCTAATGGGCGTAACCCTGCTAACAAGCCTAGATGAATCCCAAGCCCAAGCCATCTACCATGCCCCCCTCTTGGATCAAACCCTCTATTTAGCCAAATTGTGTTTTGATTGTGGTTTAGATGGGGTGGTCTGCTCGGTCTTTGAGAGTCTAGCGATCAAACAAGCCACAAAAGCGGATTTTTTAACTTTAACCCCGGGGATTCGCCCCCCCAACACCCCCCTAGGCGATCAAAAACGCGTGGGTACAATTGCAGATGCCAAAAAGGCACACGCTGATTTTATTGTCATGGGGCGACCTATCTATGGCGCATCTAACCCCTTAGAGATAACCCGCCATATTTTGGAGCAAATCTAATGCAAGTCTTACACACATGCCAAGAACTCCAAGCCTTTAGAAAATCCCTAGATTCTGTGGGCTTTGTCCCCACGATGGGTGCGCTCCACCCCGGGCATGCCAGCCTCATCACACGCTCCAAACAAGAAAACCCCCAAACGATTGTTTCTATCTTTGTCAATCCCACCCAATTTGCTCCTCATGAGGATTTGAGTTGCTACCCTAGAGACTTAGAGGCAGACTTAAAGCTATGCCAGAGTTTGGGGGTTGATGGGGTGTTTGTGCCCGCTGTGCTCGATCTCTACCCCTTTGAGTCAGCCATCACCCTAAACCCTGCGCCAGACTTGCTAGGCTATGAAGCCGATCACAGACCCACGCATCTTAACGGGGTGTTACAAGTGGTCTTAAAACTCTTTAACCTCGTGCGCCCCCAAAAGGCTTATTTTGGCAAAAAAGATGCCCAACAACTCTTGCATGTCCAACGCTTAGTAGCTGATTTCTTTTTAGAGATTGAGATTGTTCCTTGTGAAATTGTGCGCGATCGCGATGGTTTGGCCCTAAGTTCTCGCAATGTTTATTTGAGTGCCTCCCAAAGGCAAGAAGCCCTAAAAATCCCCCTAGCTTTAGAGCGCATGCAGATAGCCTACCAACAAGGCATGCACAATACGGCTAGTCTTATCCAAATTGGCTTAGACACCTTGCAGGGCTTAAAAGTGCATTATTTATGCATTTGTAACCACAATTTAGAACCCCTAGCCCAAATTGAACCCAACAAAACCCTCATTTTGTGCGCCGTGCAAGTGGGCACCACACGGCTTTTAGACAATGCTTGGCTTTAGGCTGTTATCTGTTCTTTAAAATACCCACTAAAGCCAATTTTTTAGCGAGCAGAGAGCTTTTTAGCGTTCTTGCAACTCTGTTCCTCTCCCATATCGCATGCCTTTTTATAATATTCAGAAGCCATTTCTGTATCTTTGCCCACACCATGCCCATTGGCATACATATCGCCCAAGTCCTGATAGGCTAATGCATAGTCCATCTTGGCCGCTTTTTTTAGATATTCAAGAGCCTCAGGATAATCTTTTTCAACCCCCTCGCCCACAACATACATATGCCCCACTTGGTAACACGCCTGCGCATTGTCCAAATCTGCACTTCTTTTGAAATATTCTAGGGCTTTTCCATAATTTTTGACCACCCCCTGACCCTTGTAATACATGTTGCCTAGATTCAAATAGGCATAATCATTGCCCATGTCTGCGCTCTTTTGGTAGTATTCCAATGCCTTAAAATAGTCCTTGCCCACACCCAAACCACCGCGATACAAGTCCCCCAAGCCTAAAAAACCATAGGAATCCCCCATGTCCGCTGCCTTTTGGTAGTATTGAAACGCTTTTTTGTAATCTTTTTTAACACCTTGACCCTTCTCATACAGGTCTCCTAAATTATTAAAGGCTATGGGTATCCCTGCATCCGCTGCCTTTTGGAAATATTCCAGCGCTTTTTTGTAATCCTTTTTAACTCCTTTGCCCTCGTAATATAGGCTTCCCAAATTCACATAAGACTCAGCAACCCCAGCATCCGCTGCCTTTTGGTAGTATTCCAACGCCTTTTTGTAATCTTTGGCAACACCATGCCCATTGGCATAGATAGTTCCCAAATCTACATAGGCATCAGCTACCCCTAAGTTAGTTGCCTTTTGGTAGTATTCCAACGCCTTTTTGTAATCCTTTTCCACGCCATCGCCCCGTGCATACATCCATCCTAGTGCATAATAAGCCATACCATTCCCCGTATCGGCGGCTTCTTGGTAATATTCACGGGCTTTTTCATAGTCTTTAGCCACTCCCCTACCCTTAGCATACATGTACCCTAGCCAATAATACCCCTCAATATTCCCTGCATGGACAGCTCCCTGAAAGTATTCAAATGCCTTTTCATCATCCTTGACCACCCCTTGTCCATTCAAATACATGATTCCCAAACTCAGATAAGCCCGCCCATCCCCCATATCTGTAGCTCTTTGGAAATGCTCTAGGGCTTTAAAATAATCCTTAGAAACACCTTGACCACTGAAATACATGTGCCCTAAAAAGTAGTGCCCCCCAGCATCCCCCATATCCGCCGCCTTTTGGAAGTATGCAACTGCTTTTTTGTAATCTTTGGCAACACCATGCCCATTGGCATAGATAAGCCCCAAACCTGTATAAGCACTAGCAAACCCCAACTCCCCTGCTTTTTGGTAATATGTGGCCGCCTTTTGGTAATCTTGACGCACACCTTGACCATCTGCATACAAAGTACCCAACATGGCATACCCCTGAGCCTCCCCGGCATTAGCCGCTTTTTTAGAATAGGCAAACGCCTTGTCATAATTCTTTTGTTGGTAATACTCCCGTGCTTTTTCAAGAAACTTTTCCCCCCTATGGCTCTGCGCCCCACACAACGCCACAGACAAAACCAACGCCCCTACAACCTTGATCACACGATCGTTAAAAACCATATTGACTCCTTTTCCTTAATTTTCTAACAGCTCTTTAACATTTTGGCAAGCCATATCGGCACCCATTTGGCATGCCTTTTGATAATAAACATAAGCCATTTGGCGATCGACCCCCACACCCAAGCCATTAGCATACACCAACCCTAAATTATTGTAAGCCCCAGCAACACCCACACGCGCCGCTATTTTAAAATACTTTAACGCCTTGGCATAATCTTGTTTCATGCCTTGCCCCTTAAGATACATCATGCCAATATTGTTATAAACGCCAACAAGCCCCGCATCAATAGCTTTTTTGAAATACTCAAGAGCCCTTCTGTAGTCCTTACGCACGCCTTGCCCATTTTTATACATCACGCCCAAACCAGCATAAGCCTCAACAATGCCCCCATCCGCTGCCTTTTGGAAGTATTGTAAGGCTTTTTTGTAATCTTTAGCAACACCTTGTCCGCTGTAATACATTTTGGCTAAATTTTGGTAGGAATGGATAATGCCCCCATTAATGGCCTTTTTATAGTAATACAAAGCTTTGCCAAAGTCGCGTGGAACGCCCAAACCCTGAAAATAGAGCAGTGCCAAATTGTGATACCCCAAAGCATCCCCCAACTCCACAGCTTTTTTAAAGTATTTTAAGGCTTTGGCATAATCCTCACTGCCATCTTGATCGCTCATATACATTGTTCCCAAATTCACATAAGCCCCGGCAAATCCTGCATCCGCTGCCTTTTGGTAGTATTTGAAGGCCTTATACAGGTCCTTATGTGCCCCCTGACCAGAAGAATAAATATCCCCTAGCTTATAATACCCGCGTGCATCGCCCATGCGTGCGGCGTTTTGGTAGTATCTAATGGCTTTAGCATAGTCCTTTTGCTCATAATAAGTTTCTGCTTTTTTAAATAGCTCTGATCCACTCTTTGCACCACACAACCCCATAGACAAAAATAACACCCCTAACACCAAACTCACACGACCCAAAACCATGCAACACCTTGTGAATTGATTAGTTCAAGGAGCTATTGTAACATCTTATTGCCAACCGATGCTTTTTAGCGGCGTTGGATCGTCCTAGTTATGCAAACTTGGATACAATTATTTTATCTTAGCAATATTGAGGAATAGCAATGAAAATCTTGGCCTTGATCTTTTGCCCCTTTGTCTTTTTTGCCTTAAGGCAACAACTAGGTAAGGCACTTGTGGCATGCCTGCCCACTTATGCGTTTTGGTTTTTGATCTCCCTTGATAGAGAGGTCACCTTTATCGTTTTTGTCATTATTTTTATCGCTACAATCATTTGGGTGATCCAAACCAATGCATATAAAAGTTTTAACAAACTCCCCAAATACACTTTTACTTCTGTGTTTTTGCCTTTTGCAATATTATTTGACTACAAACGCAAAACATTAGGCATGCTCGCCATCGTAAGCATGGTATTTGGTTATTTGTGCCTTAAGGGGGCATTGCGATTCCACGCATCCAAACTAGAAGAAGAGATGGCCATATTGTTTGTCTTTTTGATTTTTGGTAGCTTACACCTCTCTTTTAGTCTATTCTCCCTCATGAAATGTGTGAGCACATCTTTAGAAACGCAAGAAACGCAAGAGCAAGCACCAACCCCAAGCCCTACAGCCCCGAGTCAAAGGGCATCGCACAAGTTCTCCCATGCAGACCTCGCCAAACTCCTTACTCTCCCAAATGATCAGTTGATCGAGTTTTTAAAGGACAAAACGCCTAAAGAAATTGCCACCATACAAACCAGCCTAGAGGATTTGCCCATCAAACAACAAATCCCCATCAAAAAAGCCATTAAAGAGGTCTTAGGGGAATTGGAAAATATCTAAGGCAATTAAGGCGTTGGCTCTTTTTGCACATGCCCGGCTAACACTTGCACTAATTTAGCGGTGTTGGTGGTGGTGTGGGCGGAGATAGGCAGAATAAAGGCGGGCTTGGGGCTTAAATCTTTTTCAAAGGCATTCAGAGTATTAGTAAGGGTTTCAGGTTCTAGTAAGTCTATCTTGTTGATCGCCACGCCAAAAGCGCGTTGTTTCAATGTGGGTGAAAACGCGCCCAACTCGTGGCGTAATTTTTCATACTGCTCTTTTAAGTCTAAGCCCACATCTAGCACAAAGAGCAAAAACTGCGTGCGCTCAATATGCTTTAAAAAGGCTAATCCCAAGCCCTTACCCTCACTAGCCCCCTCTATGACCCCCGGGATGTCTGCGATCACAAATTCTTTAAAATCCCCTATACTCACCACCCCCAAATTGGGCACTAAGGTCGTAAAGGCGTAATTGGCGATCTTGGGGCGTGCATTAGAGATCACGCTAATTAAAGTGCTTTTTCCCACATTAGGAAAGCCTACTAAACCCACATCAGCAATGAGCTTCAACTCCAAGCGCACGCATTTTTCCACCCCCTCTAGCCCCTTTTGGGCGTAGGTGGGGCGTTGCTGCACGGCGTTTTTAAAACGCGCATTGCCCATCCCCCCCCTGCCCCCCTGCAAAAGTTTAACAGGCGTGGTGCATTCTATAAAATCCCCTAACAACTCCCCGCTTTGCTGATCGTAAATTTGTGTCCCGGGGGGCACAATGAGAGTAACACTCTCCCCCTTTTTCCCACTACACAGCTTAGGACCCCCGGGAGCACCATTCTTAGCTCTATAATGTTTTTTGCCCCTAAAAGCTCCCAGTGTGTCGGTGTTGTTGCTCACCTGCACAAAGACATCCCCCCCATCTCCTCCATCCCCTCCATCCGGACCGCCCTTAATGACAAATTTCTCGCGCCTAAAGCTCACTGCCCCCGGTCCGCCCTTGCCAGAGGCGATGGTGATTTCTACGCTATCCACAAACATGGTTAAGAAAAGCGTTGCATGGATTTTTCTAAATGAGGCACGGCGTGTAAAAGCTTTTTGGTGTAGGGGTCTTTAGGGTCGCTTAACACACTCTCCACATCGCCGCGTTCTACAATCTCGCCCTGATACATCACCAAAATACGATCGCTGATGTGCTCCACAACACCCAAATCGTGGCTAATAAAGACATAGGTCAAGCCCATTTCTTTTTGCAAATCCAGCAGTAAATTCAACACCTGCGCTTGGATCGAAACATCTAAAGCCGAAACGGGCTCATCACAGATCACCACTTTGGGGTGGATGATGAGCGCGCGTGCGATGCCAATGCGCTGGCGTTGCCCCCCTGAAAATTGGTGGGGATAACGGCTGATCCACTCGCGCTTAAGCCCCACGCTATCCATCATTTCTAGGACTTTTTCACGCCGCTCTTGTCTGGAAAAATTTGTGTTGAGCAAGAGGGGTTCGGCGATGATGTCCCCCACCTGCCACCTGGGGTTCAAGCTAGAATAGGGGTCTTGAAAAATCATTTGCACATGTTTACGGTATTCCTGCCAATCGGTTTTGCTAAATTGGGCTAGACTTTTGCCCTTGAATAAAATCTCCCCTCCGCTAGGGCTCTCAATCCCCATTAAAAGCTTGGCAGTGGTGCTCTTGCCACACCCACTCTCCCCCACCACGCTCAAAATTTCCCCATCATGCACTTTAAAAGTGATGTCTTTCACCGCGTGGATTTGTTTGGCTTCTTTAAACAAACCTTGAGAAATATGGTAGGTTTTTTGTAAATTTTTGGCTTCTAAGATCATCGAATCTCCCTAGGAAATTCTAGGTAGTTGACATTTTCATCCACGGTTTGGAGGCGTTTTTTGCGGTGCTCCTTGCCCGGTTTGGGGATGGCGTTTAGCAGAGCTTGGGTATAGGGGTGGCGCGGGTCATTGAAAAGCTCCTTAGCACTAGCCTTTTCGAGCACATGCCCCTTATACATCACCACCACTGCGTCGGCTAATTGCGCCACCACGCCCAAATCGTGGGTGATAAAGAGGATCGAAGTCCCCTTTGTGGCTTGCAATTCTTGCATGAGCTCTAAAATTTGGGCTTGAATGGTTACATCTAGGGCGGTGGTGGGTTCATCAGCGATCAAGAGTTCAGGGGCGCACACCATCGCCATAGCGATCATCACCCTTTGGCGTTGCCCCCCGCTGAGTTTAAAGGGGTAATCGTGGTAACGCTCTTTGGCGTGCGGGATACCCACCCGTTCTAATTCCGCTAAAGTCCGCTCATAGCGTTCTTTGCGATTCAATTTGGGGTGGTGGATTTTGAGAGCTTCGCTGATTTGAAAGCCGATGGTATAAGAGGGGTTTAAACTGGTCATGGGCTCTTGAAAAATCATGCTGATTTTTTTGCCCCGAATTTCTTGTTGCATTTGTTTTTGGCTCAAACTCAATAAATCCCGTCCGCCAAACTCAATGCTCCCCCCCACAATTTTGCCCGGCTTTTCAATCAGCCCCAAAATGGAAAGCGAGGTGATGCTCTTTCCGCTCCCACTCTCCCCTACGATGCAGAGGGTTTGGGATGTAGCCACTTCAAAACTCACGCCATCCACGGCTTTATTCACCCCCTTATCAGTGAAAAAATGGGTTCTAAGGTCTTTGACTTTCAATAAGGGCAACATGGCAACCCCTTAAGCCGATCGCTTGGGATCGAGCGCGTCCATGATCCCATCGCCCAGTAAGTTAAAGCCCATCACGGTTAAAAAGATCATCGAACCGGGTGGGACAATCATCCATGGATCGCTCCTCAGATATTGCATCGCATCCATCAGCATCGCGCCCCACTCAGGCGTGGGGGGTTGGGCTCCTAGCCCCAAAAAGCTCAAGCCCGCCGCTTCTAGCACCGCTGAGGCAAAGCCCATCGTGGCTTGCACAATGATGGGCACGGCGCAATTAGGGAAGATAACCCTAAACATCAAGCGCAAATGCCCCGAGCCATTGACCTTGGAGGCGATGACATATTCTTTTTCTTTTTCAGCTAAGACCGAGGCGCGCACAATGCGGGCAAATCCGGGAATGCCCACGATCCCGATCGCCAACATCGCATTTAAAAGCGAGGGTCCTAAAATAGCGACTACGATGATGATTAATAAAATTGAGGGCAAGGAGAGCATTAAATCCATCAAACGCATGATCACCATGTCGGTTTTACGCCCAAAATAGCCCGCCATCAAGCCCAACAACACCCCAAAGAACACCGCAATCCCCACAGACACAATCCCAATCGTTAGGGAAATGCGCGCCCCATAGAGCAAGCGTGTTAAGACATCACGCCCCAGATCATCTGTGCCCAGTACATGCTTAATACTCCCCCCCTGTGCCCAAATGGGCAAAACCCGCACTTCTTGAGTATTTTGGGCGTAAGGGTCGTGGTGGCTAATTAGAGGGGCTAGCAGGGCGCATAGAATCAAAAAAAACACGATCCACAAACCCACAAGTGCGGCTTTATTTTTCCTAAATTGCGCCCAAAAATCGTTAAATCTCTCCATTAGGACAGCCTTATACGGGGGTTGATAAAGGCATATAAAATATCCGCCAACAAATTTGCCCCAATGAAGATCACCGCCACAATCAAGCTTGCCGATTGGATAATGGGAAAATCGCGTTGGTTGAGCGCATTCACCATCCACTTACCTACCCCCGGCCATGCAAAGGTGGTTTCAGTGAGGATACTCCCCCCTAGCAGTCCAGCCAACATCAAGCCTATAATGGTGGTGACCGGGATTAAGGCATTGCGCAAAGTATGCACGCCAACCACCCTTAGAGGCGAGCACCCCTTAGCTTTGGCGGTGCGGATATAATCTTCTTTGGAGACCTCCAGCATGCTAGCCCGTGTCATGCGTGCGATGATGGCAGTGGGGATGGTCGCTAGGGTGATGCTAGGCAAGATTAGATGCTTGAGCGCATCTAGGAAAGCCTTATAATCGTGGGCTAGTAAGCTATCGATGAGATAAAACCCGGTAGGTCCGTCTAAATAAAATTCATCGCTCAAACGCCCATAAACGGGCAACCAATCTAGCTGGACACTAAAAATAGAGATGAGCATTAAGCCTAGCCAAAAAACGGGCATGCTCACCCCAGCCAAAGCCACCCCCATGCTCGCATAGTCAAATAAACTATAACGCTTGATCGCTGCGATGATGCCCGCACCCAAACCCAAAACAAGGGCAATGAAAAGCGCACTTAGGGAGAGCTCAATGGTGGCGGGGAAGCGTTGTAAAAATTCCTCTAGCACCGGCTCACGCGAAACTAAGGAAGTTCCAAAATCCCCATGCAAGACATGGCTAATGTATAAAAAGTATTGCTCTATCAAAGGCTTGTTCAAGCCCATTTGCTCGCGCAGGGCTTCTATGGACTCTTTATTGGCATGCTCGCCTAAAATGAGCAAAGCTGGATCACCGGGTGCCAAATGCACCATCGCAAAAACGATGATAGAAACCCCCAATAAAGTGGGAATCGCCCACAAAATCCGCTTGAGGATAAAACCTAGCAAACCCCTCCCCTATTTGTCAAAATAAACATTGACAAAGCGGTTCAATTGCACGCCCGTAGCCTTGTATCCCTTAACGCTTGCTAAATGGGGCACGATCACATAGGGGTAGGCCAACAGCACGGCGGGCACATCTTTATGGAAAATCTCTTGGGCTTTATAGTAGAGCTTGGCGCGTTCTTTTTCGTCCGTAATGCGTTTGGCTTTGGTGACCAAATCCGAGTAGCCATCGCTTTTATAAAAGGAGCTGTTGCGGCTAGGGATTTCTGAGGCGGCATGTTTGCTCCACAAGATGTCTAAGAAGTTATCTGGATCGCCCGTGTCTGCTTGCCAACCACTAAAGGCGATGGTGTGTTCGCCTAAAGCCGTTTTTTTAATGTAAGTGCCCCACTCAAAAAATTCGATCTTGACCTTGATCCCAATTTTGCCTAACTGGGCTTGGATAAACTCCGCTCCTTTTTTGTTGTAACGAGAAGAGCTAAATAGCGTGGTTTCAAACCCATTAGGATAGCCTGCCTGCCTTAATAGGGCTTTGGCTTTAGCCGGGTCGTAAGGGTAGGGCTTAATATTTTTGTCATAACCCCACATATCAGGGGGGAGGGGATTGATCGCACGGCTGGCATAGCCTTCATAGACAATTTTAACATATTCATCGACATTAATGCCATAGTTGAGTGCCAAGCGCACAAGGCGGTTATTAAAGGGCTTTTTTTGGTTATTCAAACTAAGCCATGTTACAAAAAGCCCCGGGACTTTTTCCACAACAATGTTATGGGATTTTTCCAATGCTCGGACCTCATTGGGATTAGGTGCATGCACAATATGCACCTCGCCCTTTTGCAAAGCCAAAGTTCGGGATGAAGGATTGGGAATCACCTTTAAAACCACTTGATTCAAGTGTGCCTTAGTCCCCCAATACTCTTGGTTTTTAACCAGCACGATCCGTTCATCTTTAAGCCATAGAGCAAGTTTAAAGGGTCCTGTGCCGATGGGTTTTTTAGAGAGTTGATCTTGACGGCCACTCTTGGCGAGCTCTTGAGCGTAATCCTCGCTTAAAATACTCAAAAAATCCATGCCTAAGTCTGCCAAAAAAGGGGCTTCGGGGTGTTTTAAAGTGAATTTAATGGTGTATTTGTCTGGGGCTTCAATGCTTTTAATGATGTTGGACATGCCCATGCTTTCCCAATAGCCATAGCTTCTAGCCTCTTTGTAGTAGGGCTTTTCATGCCTCATTTGGCGTTTGAAAGAGAAGAGCACATCTTTAGAGGTGAGTTCGACTTTTTTATTCCAATACTTCGTGGTGTGGAAATAGACCCCCTGCCGCAAGTGGAAAGTATAAACAAGACCATCTTTAGAGATTTCCCAACTACTTGCCAGTGCGGGCTCAATCTCGGTGCTCCCATACTTGAATTGCACCAAAGTCTCATAGATATTGGCAGTGGCTGCGTAACTCTCCCCATCAGTTACAAGGGCTGGGTCCATGCTCGAGCCATCTGCCCCCCGCGCATAAACCAAAGTACCCCCCTCTTTAGCACCAAGTGCACCACCGACAACAAGCCAAAAACACAAAAACCACGCTAAAAATTTACCCATCGGTCATCCCTGCTTTGATTTTAATCAAGGCACAGCCCAGCAGAGAATCCCACCAAGGGCTGCCCTATTGACACCCACTCATGATTGTAGTGCGACTACAGATACCCTTTTGCGGTGCTTATCTTTATAGCTAAAATGCACCACGCCATCAATCAAGGCAAAAAGGGTGTGATCTTTACCCATACCTACATTCTTACCCGGATGCACCTGTGTGCCCCTTTGGCGCACGATGATATTACCCGCTCTGACAAACTCTGAGCCAAATTTTTTCACGCCTAAGCGTCTGCCCGCCGAGTCGCGGTTATTCTGTGTGCTCCCTTGACCTTTCTTGTGTGCCATTTATAAATCCTTTATGCTACGATGTTTGTAATCTTAACACGGGTGAAATCACGCCTAAAGCCCCGCTTGGTTTTGCTATCCTTGCGACGGCGTTTTTTAAAGATCACCACTTTTTTACCCCGCCCCTCATTGATGACCTCCGCTTCGACCTTAGCCCCGCTCACTAGGGGTGCACCATAAACTACGCCTCCCTCTTTGCAAACCGCCAAGACTTGATCTAATTCCACATGTGCCTTAGATTCTAAGTTCATTTTATCTAATAACACCACATCGCCCACTTGCACTTTATACTGCTTGCCCCCATTTTTAAACACCGCATACACCATACTGCTCAAATCCTAGTCAAAAATTTCTGCTCATTCTAACACAATTAACTTAAAAATTTGCCTTAGTATCATGGTATAAATCTTGCTTGTTATGAGTATTAATGGCTAAAGGAAGAGCATGCGTATCAGTGATGGGGGTAAATACAACCAAATCCATTATTACCAAAATGCCTTGCAAAACAAGCTCAACACGGCTAACAACAAAATAGCCTCTGGATTAAAAATCCAGTATGGCTACCAAGATAGCAATATTGACAACCAAAACCTCAAATACGGCTTTGAGGAAAACACACTGGATCAAGGCTTGGATGTCGCCCAGAGTGCCCACACCGCCACGCTCAACACCGATAAGGCTTTGGGCGAACTCTCCAGCACGATGGAGCAATTCAAAACCAAATTGATTCAAGCGGCTAGCGATGCGCATTCCACGACCTCCCGCCAAGCCATTGCCCTAGATTTAGCCCACCTCAAAGATCACATGATCAACATCGCCAATACTTCCATTGGGGGGGAATATCTCTTTGGGGGGAGCAAGGTCGATCGCCCGCCCTTTGACAAAGCGGGTAACTATTATGGCAATAATGAAGATCTCAATGCCTTAGTGGGTTCTCATAATCTTGTGCCCTACAATGTAACGGGGCATAATTTATTTTTAGGCAAGGATTTAGACAAACAAAAAAGTATCACCACCAATATAAAGATGTTGAATCAAAGCAAACTACACCCCGATGTGATGGACGCGCTCAACAGCACCGCTAACCCCCAAGAAGTCTTTATCACCCCTGAGGACACCTTGCGTGATTTGATTGGGGATGATGATAATAACCCCCAAAATGATGCCAAAGAGTATTTTTACTTACAGGGGGTGCGCCCGGATGGGAGTGCCTTTAAGGCAAAGTTTGCCCTAGATAAGGCTTATAGCAAAATAGAGGGGGCAACTAAAGTTAGCGATCTCTTACGCCAAATTGGTCGGGAGTATGGCAACACCTCCACAAACAAACTTGTAGATGTTACCTTGAATGCGTGGGGGGAGATTGAGATTAGAGATCTCACTAGCGGCAATGCCACGATTGATTTTCACATGATCTCTAGTGATAAAGATGTGGATAACTTAGACACCTTGCGTTCGAGCAACGCACGGGTTACCACTTATGTCAAAAGCCCCTTTTTGACCGCCCGTAGCCTCTCACAAGTGCAGGGGGTGAATAATCTCTATGATAAGCGGGTTTTAGATGTGCCCAGTGCCTTTATCGCCCAAGATAACACCCCTGCGACTAAAAATACCAAACTCAGCGCGATCTTGGGCGAGGGGGTGGCGTATTTGCAAATTGAGGGCACAGCCCCTAATAACCCCGATGGGAGTATCAATAACACCCCCATACCCCCCTTCCATTTAGACACCAAAACCGCCACCATGCAGGATTTGATGGATGCGATCAAAACGTATTTTGGGGGGAATTTAGATGTGGAGCTTTCCAGCGATGGGCATTTGCGCGTGATCGATCGCAATGTCAAAAATAAAGACCATGATAGCCCCAATCCGCCCTTTGATGGACCGCATGGCTTGAGTTTGACTCTAAAGACTTTGGATAGCAAGGGTGCAGAGATTCAAGCCCTCCCCACTGATTATGCCAGCGAATACCAAAAAACCTATTTCACCAATCGGGGGTCTTTGTTGGTTGGTAATGTCTCTCAGGTTGTGCCCAAAAGCATGGACTATGCCAGCGGGGCGACCACTCTAGCTGCGGTGATGGGGGCTAACATTGGCGAACAAACCTATGTTTTAAAGCTCAAAGATCATAATGGCGTGCCCCTAGAGGCTAAGTTGCACTTGGACAACAAGGGCGCATTTTTGCAATTACCCAATCAAGAGGGAGGTATGCCCTATGAAATCCCCCTTTATAACCGCGACCAAGAAACCCCCACCCTCACTAAGCCCAATGATTTTACTTACCGCCAGTTGATGGATGCGATCAGCATTGCGATGAATTATAGCAACCAAGACAAAAAAGAATACGCCCAAGCCCAAGCAGGCGTGCCCTCCAAAGAGAGCAAGGCGGCATTTCTCTCCATCCTCAAACAATCCAATGATCGTGTGAGCGTGTCTTTGAATGAAAACGGGCAAATAGCGATCCAAGATAACACCCGTTCTAATACGCTCATGCAATTCATGCTCTATGATGAAAAGGCAAACGATTTTTCAGAGCCTAGCCTCAAAAGAGATGTGCCCAGTTTACGCCTCAATGCCAATAATGCCCTCACCATCGACCAGCCCCACATTAATTTTTTCAAACAATTAGATGGGGTGATTGAATCGGTGCAAAAGGGAATTTATCGCCCCGATGCTCTGCCCGGAGCTTATAACGAGGATTTACGCAACTTAGGGATACAAAATAACATCGCCCTTGTGGATCACTTGAGCGATCATGTCGAAAAGGTGATTGCGGCTAATGGGGCGCATAGCCGCAGCTTTGCTAACATCATGCGCCGTAATGAAGTGCTCAAATCCCAAGTGCAAGCCATTCGAGGGGAGACCACCGGCACCGATGTTGCTGAAACTTATAACAAGTTTGCCCAATTGCGCAACAATTACGATGCAGCCCTAGCCTCCTCAAGCAAGATCAACCAAATGAGTCTCACGCACTACCTCTAGGCTTGGGGGGCTATTTTATAATCCCTCCTTTAAAGAGGTAGTGCCAGCTTAAGCCATTGGCAATATTATCTCTCTCTAGGAGTTGCTTGGCGCGTTTGAGGTCTTGGGGATTGCTTTTATGCGGGATTAATTGCCCCTTTTGGATATAAAAAAGTTTGTTGGGTTCATCTTCCCCGCATAAAAAGTCAATCCCCTCTTGCCCTTTAGCCGCTATGACCTCAAAGCCCAAAGCGGGGTCATCTAGGCAAGTATTAGAGGTGTTGGCATTGCTAAACAAGGGCTTACCAAAGCTGGCATAGGTGTAGCCCTTAGGGGCGATTAGCTCCATAATCGTGGGGGCGATGTCAATGTGTGCGCCCACACAGCGGATTTGTTGGGGCTTGAGCGAGGGGGCATAAAGAATCAAAGGCACGCTCTTTTTCCAATAGAGATTATTTTTAGCGTATTCAAAACTGCGATCAAAGTGATCGCCTGTGATGATGAACAGCGCATTGGGGAATTTGGTGCTGGCTTTTTTGATGAAATCCACCAAGATTTTATCATACCAATAGATATGCCCTAAGAAGTTGGCATCAGGCAGGTCTTGGCTTTTGGGGGTGGCTTTGACAAAGGCTTGGATGGATTCTAGGGGCACGCCAAAGGCTTTGAGATTGACATTGCGGCTTGTGTGGTTGCTCAAAGTCATCACCATGCTAAAGGTGGGTTGATCAACTGGGGTTTTTTCTAAGATATAATCAAACAAGATATTATCATGCACGCCCCATTCGCTCTCTAAGGGTTTGGGGTAGATTGTAGGGTTGTTAGCCAACTTGTCTTTAGCAAAGCGCAACAGATAGGTATTAAAGATGAGATCATCAAAGCCCTGTAGTTTGGTGAAACTATCTAAGCGATTCCAAATCCCGCTCCCCCCATAGTAAAAAACATTGTGGAAGCCTAGCCCCTTCATTTGGTTGCCAATGGCGGTGGGCAGGCTAGGGATTTTCACGCCCATATTCACAAAATTAGTGTCATTGATCCCCATTAAACCCGTGATCTGCACATCTAAACTTTTGACCGTGCGTTTGGCATTTTCTAGGAATAAGGGGAAGATAAAGCCATGCTGGTGATCATCTAAGCTTTTAAGCGCACTGACCAAATGAATTGCGTCAAATTTAGGGTCAAAATGCCAGCTTGAGAGCGACTCGGAGACAATGTAAAAAACATGGGTGATGCTGGGTTTTAAAGGGTTGGTGCTTTGCTGTTCTAAAAGTTTGCCTAGATCAAGAGGAGGGGGGGTATCACTGGGGAGATTAAAATACTCTTTTGTGGCTTGTAAAAGGGGTTTGGGGCTAAAATTAGCAAAGGTGATCTTTTGGCTCTTGGCGTGGTTTTTAAAGACCAAGTAGAGATTACGGAATGCCCCGGGGGTGATTTGGCGCAAAAAGACATTTTCAGCTGGCTGGATTGCCAAGTCTA
This sequence comes from Helicobacter bizzozeronii, assembly GCF_900196775.1. Classification (NCBI taxonomy): domain Bacteria; kingdom Pseudomonadati; phylum Campylobacterota; class Epsilonproteobacteria; order Campylobacterales; family Helicobacteraceae; genus Helicobacter; species Helicobacter bizzozeronii. The sequence goes on along the minus strand of NZ_FZLB01000041.1, from coordinate 51,657 downwards.
AAGAAATAGCGGTCAGCCCAAAGCGTGCATTGATGGAGATGAGCATGAAGAATGCCAAACAAGCCGCTGTTAGCCCTAAAATGACCTTGAGCGAAAAATCTTTAAAGACCTCATAGAAAATTTGGGCTATTTGAGCCACTCTAAGATACACCCAAAAGCCCAGTAAGCTCAAAACCAGCCAGATTAAAATTTTAGTGCCAATAAAATACTCGCCTCTGATTGCCATGCTTAAAAGCGTGCCCGGGCTTTCATCAAAGACCTCAAGCAAATTGGCATCAAAGACACCGCCATAAATGCTATAAAAAGTCATGTTGGCAATTTGCAAAAACACACACAGGGCAATGACCAAGAGGGCATAGGTATTACAAATTTTGCGCTGGGCTTTGGCTTTGATGGATAAAAGAGCTAAGAGCAAAAAGACAAGCCCAAAAATGGCGACCATGCGGTTATCATAGCGCATACCATTGCCCAAAGTCTGCCAAATTTGAGACGATAGAGAGCTTAGAGCATGCCCATGCAAAGCGAGGGCATCTTTATAAATGCCCGTGTAGCCCAAAAAGCCCAAGCGCAAGCAGATAAAAAAGGCACTAAGAAAGAGGCTAAAAAAAAGCGTGGATAGGAGCAGATGGAAAAACCTCTGCCCCCAAGACACCCTAGAGGGGAAGACTAAGGGCATGGCTACTGGGTGCTAATATTTTTTCTGTGCCTTCAAGTCCGCCACATCTTTAGCATAGGCTTTGATCCGATCTTGGGTGAGCTTGGTGTCCATTTTGGCCATCACATCTTTAAAGATTTGGTTCAACGCCCTTTTTACCGCATCATTAGAGTCGTCCTTGCCCTTGTATAACGAGCTTAAAAGCCCGCCGGTATGTTCAGAACGGCTGGAGCGGATAAAGGGTTCTTTGATGTAAAGTTCGCTCAAATCCACCATGAACGAATCGATTGCCTCGCCGCTGGTGGGCTCGACAAACACCACCTTAATATACCCCATAGATAAAAGCGTGCCTTTGGTAACATCCATGCCCGTAGAGAAAATGAGTCCGGGGCTGGATTTTTTTTGCTCTGTCGTCTTGGGATCGGGTCTTAAAACCACCTCGCCATTCATTTCCAGCACCAAGTAACTATCTTTCTTTTGGGCAAAAGAGAGGTCATTTTTATCGCTCACATCAGAAATGGCGACTTTGTAGCCTTGATTTTCCAGCAAAGATTGGACCTTGAGAGTCAGCTCATCTCTAAACTTGTTGGAATACTCCTTAGCGATGTTGTCGCTGTATTGCAATGCAGGTTTGAGCAAAATAATGGTTTGGTTGGTTTTAGGGGCTGCCATCACACCTGTTTTGTAAGCCAAATTCAAGGGGACATTGTTGGTAACGGTGATACTAGGGCCACAACCCACCAAAATAGCCCCCGCCACAACGCCCAAAAGCCATGATTTCTTCTGCATAAAATTCTCCTTTATTGTGTAATTAACTCAAATACATGGGTTTAAGAGCGTTGGTAAGTGCCGCTCTTGCCCCCCTCTTTATACTCTAGCTGGATAGCCCCAATCACCATGCTTTTATCTAAAGATTTGACCATGTCATAAATGGTTAAAAGCCCCACACTCACACCCGTGAGTGCCTCCATTTCCACGCCAGTTTGCCCATGGTATTTCACGCGCACCTGCACAACAAGGGCGTGTTCTTGGGGCTGTTCTAAAACCTCTACAGCAATATTAGAAAGGTTCAGAGGATGGCACATGGGGATGAGTGTGCTGGTTTGTTTAGCCCCCATGATTGCGGCGATCACAGCGGTTTGAATCACTGGACCTTTTTTAACTTGGTGATCTATAATCGCCTTGTAAGCCTGCGCCCCCATGCTAATCTTGCCACTGGCAAGGGCGATTCGCAAAGTGTCGGGCTTGTGGCTCACATCGACCATATTAGGGTTATTGTGGGTGTCTAGGTGGCTAAGGGGCATGTCATCTCTTGGGGCGGAACACTTGGATATGCTCTGTGTTGCCCTCAATATAGCCCCCCCCGATCAAGTCAATGCAATAGGGGATAGCTGGGAAAACCGCCTCTAAGCATTCTCTAATGCTCTTGGGTTTGCCGGGCAAATTGACAATCAAGCTTGAGCCCCTAATGCCCGCTGTTTGCCTAGATAAAATCGCTGTGGGGACATACTTTAAGCTGGTGGCACGCATTAATTCCCCAAAGCCGGGCAACATTTTAGAACACACCGCCTCAGTCGCCTCTGGGGTTACATCTCTAGGGGCTGGGCCTGTGCCCCCTGTGGTTACAATGAGATCACAACCACACACATCGCTAAGTTCAATCAAGCTCTCTTGAATCAAGTCCTGTTCATCGGCGATCAGGCGGTATTCAAACACCAAAGGATTAATGATATACTCGCTTAAAACCTCTTTAATCGCCCCCCCGCTCACATCCTCATAGACCCCACTACTCGCCCGATCGCTACTGACCACAACCCCGATTTTAATGCTCTCCACCAACCCCCCTTAAGCCAACAGCCCGCTACCCCTCAAAGGGTGGCTTCTCTCTTTAGCATAAACACGCTGGTTATCTAGCAGATCGTATTTCCAAATCGGTGCGTTGTGCTTGAAATCCTCAATAAAATCCACATACAAGGCTAGGGCAGCCTTGCGGTGCTCAGAGATCAAGCCCACCATGTAAGAAGTTTGCAAAATGGGCACATCGCCCCTTGAATGCGCCATTTTTAAGAGCACCTCTTGCAAGAGTGCGCGTTCTTGCCACGCACCAAACCACGCTTGCAACAAGGGTTCATGTATATCAAAACTCAACCCTTGAAAATTTGGGCTTTGGGGGCGCACCACCCCGCTAAACACACATAAAGCCCCCGCCCCTTTTAATCTGCACTCTTGCTCCCAACGCACATAAAGAGCAGAACCATCTAACGCACCCTCAAAAATTTCTAGCATTCAACCTCCACACACGGGGGGCAAAACCATCACCCTATCCCCATCTCTAAGCGGTGTGTGTAAATCCTCTACCAAAACATCATTCACGCTAATCGCACTCATAGCCAGCCACGGGCGCACGCTCTCTTTTTCTTGCAAAATAGCTCTAAGCCCGTGCAAATCGCAGATATCTAAATGCATGCTCTCTTCCTTGATCGGACCTAAAAACTCCACGCAAACCATCGATTCTCCTTAAAAAATTACCTTTAGAATAGCAAAATTTTCCGTGTTTTTAGCTAATAACGCCTTAGAATTTTTTGCGTTGCACATCTTTTAAAATCTCTTCGGATATGCGGTTAATGTCTTGAGAAGCCAATAGAGAATCGCGCGCAATGGCGATATTGCTCTTGGTGTCTTTTTTAAACTCCTCTAAGGATTGGTTGATAAATTCCACCTCTTGGGCTTGGTTTTGGATACTCGCTGAAGTGTCTGAAATGCTTTGCACCAGCACATTAATATTGCTCTCTATCTCGCTCAAAGATTTTTGTGTGCGTTCAGCTAGCTTTCTGACCTCATCAGCCACCACCGCAAAGCCGCGCCCATGTTCGCCCGCCCGGGCCGCTTCAATAGCCGCATTTAAAGCCAGCAAATTAGTTTGATCAGCAATATCTCTAATGATCTCCACGATATTTTTAATGTCTTGCCCTTGTTGGATCACCTCTTGGGTTTTTTGCGCCACCTCTGTAATGCCACTGGTGATTCCAGCGATGCTCACGATGGTTTTATCCAAGCTATTATTTTGGTTGGTCGCAATTTCATTGAGGCGATCCACGCAACCATTTAAGATCACCACCTTGCCATCGAGTTCCTTAGCAAAGCCCGCTGAAGTGTTTAGCATGCGTCTTGTTTCATGCACAAGACCATCTACGACCTTCTCAATATGCCCGCTTGCTCCGGGGATGCCCTGTCTAAAGTCATATTGGCTATAACGCTCAAAAGCATCGTTGATTGTTTTCATGTGCATGCCGATGTTTTTTTGCATATAGAGAATAATATTGTTCAGGTTTTTCTTTAGGGCGATCAAAGAGGGGTTATTAGGCTCTGCATCTACCGTTTGGCTAAAATCCCCTTCCTCCACCCTAGAAGCGACTTGGATACTATTTTCTACAGATTGTTCGTCTTGCAAAATGGTTTTTTGGATTTGTTGGATATTTTGGTTGATATTGGCTTGCATTTTGCCCAAATCATCCTGACTCTTGGCTGGGATCAGCTTGATTTGATCGGCTGAGATTTCATGGCGTAAAATCTTAAAGAAGTTGTCTAAATTTTGGGACACCGCCACAATGCGCTTGGCCATTAAAACATAGAGCAACCAATAGATCACGCCAATCACAACAAACAGACCGATCACGCCTGTAATGCGAATCGTAAGCTTAATAGAGTCAATGTCTCTAAAAACACGCTTTTCGCTCCTCACACCCACGACAGCCCAATGCAAAGGATTATCATCGACTTTTTCAAGCACTTTGAAGGGATAGATCGCGCCATAGGAGAGTTCTTGATTGACGGTCGAATAGATCCGCAAGACTTGTTTTTGCCCATTTTGGATGAAGGGCAAGCCTTGTTGGGCAAAGTCTTTATTGACCCCCTCCCAAGAACGCCCACGCAATTCATGGTGATTACCACCCACGACCAATAAAGTCCCATCTTGGGCGATCAGATTAAAGGATGTATCCCCGACTCCATAAGATTTGAGCACGGAATCAAAGAGATCGATGTTGATAAAAAGGATGATCGCGCCCTTAAAAGTCCCTTGATGATCTCTTAAGGAATAAGCCACATCGATTCCATAGATGACTTGCCCATCATGCATGGTGCGCAAATAGGGCTTACCCAACACAAGTTTAGAGGTGTTTTTACTGGCGACATATAGGGGATTGTGGTAGAGATTAGGCGTGGCGATGGTGCTGATTTGACCTGAATTGCTCTTATCGACACTAAAACTATAGGAGTTGATTGATTCCCCCTCTGTGGCGATGGATAGGGCATAGACAGCCTGTGTATAGCGCAGATATTCACTCAGAAAATGTTCCTCAAAATCCAGATCGGCTCGGGTGTTGTTTTTCAATAAAACGGCTTTGATGATGTGCAAACGCACCAAAGCCCGCTCAATGCTGGATTGCACACCCCAGCTCGCATTGCGCACTTGGGCTTGCAAACGATTGAGGGCTTCTGTCTCTAAAATGCGCTCCGCCTTAGAAGAGACAATATAACTCATCGCCACCACCAAGAGCACCAACACCGATCCAATCGCCAATGCCATTTTTGTCCGCAAACTCATTTGTTTAAACATTGCTAACTCATCAATTGGATTTCCCACCCCTTGCAGTAAATACTATAGCAAATCTTTTCAAAAATTTAAAGACCCCCCTAAGAGCCTAGAGCAAATGCCCCATTTTGTTTTTTTTGGTTTCCAAGTATTCCTTATTATGGCAGTTGCTTTCAACAATAATACTACTGCGTTCAACCCCCACATAAGCCCCAATGGCAGCGATTTTTTGGGGGTTATTGGTCAAAAGCTGGATTTTAGCAATCCCGTAGTGTTTCAAAATATCCCCCACAATGGCATAATCGCGCTCATCATCTTTAAATCCAATCGCCCGGTTAGCCTCGATCGTGTCATAACCTTGATCTTGCAAGGCATAGGCGTTGATCTTGTTAAAAAGCCCAATGCCCCGTCCCTCTTGGCGCAAATAAATCAACATACCCCCCTGCTCGTGCTCCCCAATTTGGCGCATAGCCATCTCCAATTCAGCCCCACAATCGCATTTTTGGGAGCCAAAGACATCTCCGGTCAAACACTCCGAATGCACTCTAACAAGAGGCACTTCTAAAAGTTCTTGTGTGAAAACCACCAAGTGATCCACTGGCGAACCCTCTTTCTTATACTCCCGGAAAGATTGAATCCAAAACATTCCAAACTTTGTGGGGAGTTTGGCGCGATTTGAAACCTTAACCCGACTATCCATATCAAGCCTTTTATATTCGCAAAATGGGGCACTATTCTAGCACCTAAAGCCCACATTATGGTAAATATTGCTTAACCTTTCTTTAAGCTATTCTTGTTCTCAATACCTAGTATTTTGGTTACGCCCAGATTTTGCAACACAAACCCAATAAAGTCCATGGCAAAAAGTGCCACATGCCCCAGCACCTTAGAGTCCAATAACTTTTTTTGCTGTTTTTGGATGTGCTGGGTGGCGTGGTAGAAAAACTCCCCCACCAAAGGACCCATAGTCGGCGTGCAGATCAAATCTTGCCAGCTAGGGATTTCCACAAAGGCTTCTAGCCCATATTCCCAAAAGAAAGTTGAAACCAAGAAAGTGAAGAGCACCCCCGCACTCCAGCGATAACCCGCCACCCTAGATTGCATGTAGTAAATTGCGCCAAAATAGGGGTGCAAGACCCAATTAAAGATGAATAGATCGTCATCAAATTGCGGGCCCAAGCAGACATTATGTATCCAACTTCCCAGCCCGAATTTTTCTTTGCTCCAATGCGTAACACTCTCGGGCATCAAATACAGCCCCACAATGCCCAAAATAAAGCAAATACCCAACAGCCCCACACTCGCGCCCAAGTATTTAGACCGGCTATCGGGCACATAGTGTGTGTTCAGAATACCAGAATCCAAACTCTTCAACGCACCTTGAGAGTTCTTCTTAGCAAGCAAATAGCGCAACAAAATATCAATGCCAACCCACGGAGATAAGAGCAATCAACATAACCAGCCTTTTATTTTGGAATCGCCCTAATGATAGCTAAAATTTTAAATAAAATGGCAGAATTGTTTGATACGATCCACTTACAAAACAAATCGATTTGGAGAAAGGCAAGAATGAAACAAACTTGGAGTCATTTATTTTGGGCGCTAGTCGCCATTGTAGGTGCGATCTGTTTGGGCGTTTTGGCTTTGCACAAGGGCGAGAGTATCAACACGCTTTGGCTGGTGTGTGCGGCTATTTGCATTTACTCTTTGGGTTATCGCTTTTATAGCCATTTTATTGCCTACCGGGTGCTCTGCCTTGATGATAAACGCGCCACGCCGGCATGTGTGCGTAATGATGGGCGTGATTTTGTCCCCACCCACAAGGCGATCACCTTTGGGCATCACTTTGCTGCCATTGCTGGGGCAGGTCCGCTAGTGGGCCCGATTCTAGCAGCCCAAATGGGGTATTTGCCCTCCGTGCTTTGGATTTTAATTGGGAGTGTTTTGGGGGGCTGTGTGCATGATTTTGTGGTGCTCTTTTGCTCCATGCGGCGGGGTGGGAAGTCTTTGGGTGAAATGGTCAAAGATGAGATGGGTCCTGTGGTGGGTTGGTTCGCGCTCTTGGGGATACTAGGAATCATGATCATCATCATTGCTATTTTAGCCATGGTGGTCGTTAAAGCCCTAGCACACTCTCCATGGGGGCTCTTTACGATTGCGATGACTATTCCCATTGCGGTTGTGATGGGGCTTTACATGCGTTTTTTGCGCACCCGTGTTTTAGAGAGTTCGCTGTTGGGTTTTGTGCTTTTGATGTTGGCAATTTATTATGGCAAGGTGGTGGCTAATGATCCCATCCTTGCCTCTTATTTTACCTTGAGTGAGGGCACGCTAGCATGGTGCATCATCGCCTATGGTTTTATTGCTGCCATTTTACCCGTGTGGTTTTTATTAGCCCCTAGGGATTACTTGAGCACTTTTTTAAAAATCGGGGTGATTTTGATCTTAGCAGGAGCCATTATCATGGTTGCCCCGCCCTTGCAAATCCCCAAGATCACCCACTTTGTTGATGGGAGCGGTCCGGTTTTTGCCGGCGCACTCTTCCCTTTTTTGTTTATCACCATTGCTTGCGGGACGATTAGCGGTTTCCATGCCCTGATCGCCTCAGGGACCACGCCTAAAATGATCGCCAAAGAGAGCCATGCGCGCTTGGTGGGCTATGGCTCCATGCTGATGGAATCCATTGTGGCGATCATGGCATTGCTCATGGCTGCCATTTTACACCCCGGGCTTTATTTCGCCATCAATGCCCCAGCTAGCACCATTGGGAGCGACATCACGGAGGCGGCTAAGGTGATTAGTTCATGGGGTTTTTCCATTAGCCCCCAAGAGATCGAGCAGATCACCAAAAACATTGGCGAACACAGCATTTTAAGCCGCACAGGGGGCGCGCCCACTTTTGCTATTGGGCTGAGTATGGTTGTCTATCAGCTTTTAGGCGATCCTAGTGTGATGGCATTTTGGTATCACTTTGCCATTCTGTTTGAAGCCCTCTTTATCCTCACAGCTGTGGATGCGGGCACCAGAACCGCGCGTTTTATGATCCAAGATATTTTAGGGCATCTTTATAAGCCCTTAGGCAATACTGAGTCCTATGGGGCGGGTATCTTTGCGACTCTAGTTTGCGTGGGGTTGTGGGGGTATTTTCTCTACCAAGGCACCATCGATCCTAAAGGGGGGATTTACACCCTTTGGCCCCTATTTGGCGTGAGTAACCAAATGCTAGCGGGCATGGCACTCTTGCTAGCCACGACCATTTTATTTAAAATGCAACGCTTCAAGTATGCATTAGTAACGGCCATTCCAGCTAGCTTAATTTTGGGAATCACCTTTTATAGCGGGACTTTAAAAGTTTTGCCCAAAGGCTCTGATAGCGTGTTAAACCATGTTTCCCATGTCGCCACCGCCCAAATCTTAAGGGAGAAACTGGCTAGCACCACCGATCCTAAGCAAATTAGCCAACTCAAGCAGGCGATCACCAATCACACCATCGATGCGATCTTGTGCGTGTTTTTCATGCTGGTTGCTTTTTTGGTTTTGGTGGCTAGTGTGCGCATTTGCTACCGGGCTTATAAGGGACAGATCAGCCCGCCACTGGCAGAGACCCCCTTTGTAGCTGTATCTTAATTTTAGACATGCTAGAATCAAAATAAAAAAGGCGTAAAAATGGAACTGCATAACAGCGATACCGATGTGCAAAAATTCTTGGATTTTTGCAAAGAAAAAGAAGTTGAGTTTGTGGATTTTAGATTCACCGATGTTAAGGGAACATGGAATCACATGGGTTATTCGTTTTCTAGCGTGGATAAGGATTTGTTGCAACAGGGCATTCCCTTTGATGCGAGTTGTTTTAAGGCATGGCAGAGCATTGACAAGTCAGACATGATCTTACAACCTGATCTAGTGCGCTATTTTATTGACCCCTTTAGTGCGGATATCACCGCCGTGGTGTTTTGCGATGTGTGGGACATTTACAAGCAACAGGAATATGAAAAATGCCCGCGCGTGATTGCCAAGCGCGCTTTAAAGCACTTGCAGGATTTAGGGGTCGGGGATATTGCCTATTTTGGGGCAGAAAATGAATTTTTTATCTTTGATTCGATCAAAATGAAAGGCGATGTGAATTGCCAGTATTATGAGATTGATAGCGAAGAGGGGGAATGGAATCGGGATCGCTCTTTTGAGGGGGGGGTGAATTTTGGACACCGCACGGGGCGTAAGGGCGGGTATTTACCCACACCCCCCACAGATACCATGATGGATTTGCGCGCCGAGATTGTCAAGGTGTTAAACCAAGTGGGGCTAGAAACCTATGTCGTCCATCACGAGCTAGCCCAAGCGCAAGGGGAAATCGGCGTGCGTTTTGGGGATTTGGTTGAAGCGGCAGATAATATCCAAAAGCTTAAATATGTGGTGAAAATGGTTGCCCATCTCAATGGCAAGAGCGCGACTTTCATGCCCAAGCCCTTATATGGGGATAATGGGAGTGGCATGCACACCCATGTGAGTATTTGGGAAAAGGGCGAAAACCTCTTTTGTGGGGATGTCTATAAAAATCTTAGCCAAATGGCGTTGCACTTTTTAGGTGGGGTGCTTGAGCATGCTAGGAGTCTAGCTGCCTTTACCAACGCTTCTAGCAACTCTTATAAACGCTTGATCCCTGGGTATGAAGCCCCCTCGATTTTGACCTACTCGGCGCAAAATCGCAGTGCGAGCGTGCGTATTCCTTATGGGGTGAGTGGGAAGGCAACCCGTTTTGAACTGCGTTTCCCAGATAATTCCTCTAACCCCTACTTGGCATTTGCAGCGATTTTGATGGCTGGGCTGGATGGGATTCATAAAAAGAGCGATCCGGGCGCACCGATGGATATTAACCTTTTCACCCTAACCCTAGATGAAATCCGTGATCGGGGGATCAGACAACTCCCCCACACCTTGCGTAGTGCTTTAGAGGAGATGCTCGCCCACAAAGATTATTTGAAAAAGGGCGAGGTTTTCACCGAAGAGTTTATCCAAGCTTACCAGAGTTTCAAATTCAAATCTGAGGTCTTCCCTTGGGAGAGCAAGCCCCATCCCTTTGAGTTTGAAACCACCTATTCGTGCTGATGAGAAGAAGACGGGGCAGTTCTTTTAGGGACAGCCATAATAAACTCAAGTTGCTCATGCGTCTTATTCGGATCGCCACCCGTTTATTCAAAAAATAAAAAGGATTGTGCATGCCCTATCCCCTCTTAGCCTTTGCACTCGCTCTTGTATTCTATGGGTGCAAGCATGCCCCAGCTCCGAGTAGTGAGGTCACTTTTTCTTACTATGAAGAGAGCGAAAAACAACAGCCTAAAAACCATCTTTTGATTTTATTAGCCCCTATGGAGATTAGTTTTAGTTCCAATGTGCCTGAGGGCATGCAAAAGGAGTTTAAAACTTCCATGCTGGATCAAATCCAAGGCATTTTAGAAAAACGCGGGTTTTCTGTGGAGGTGGTGGATTCTAAGCCCACGCCCAAGCAAGCCCATGATGGCTATATGATGGTGCGCATCACCGGTGCCATTGATGTTTTGGAGGAACTGGACATGAGCATTTTTAAGAAAAAAGACAATGGCATTGGCAAGCGCAACAAAAATTTATCCATGGGTTTTTTAGAGCTCAGACTCTTAGAGCCCAAGAGTCAAAAGGTGCTCCAAATGAGCGCGCTAGAATTGCCCGGCTATCAGATCAAAACCGATGTTACCATCCAGCAACAACGCACCACTGGGGGGGGGTTTATGCCCACCAGCGTGGTAACACCCGTGCATGGCAATGGGTTTGATAGCCATGTCTATCAAATTTTACTGCAAATTTACACGCAAGGTGTGAGCAAGATTAGCCATGAACTCACCTTGCAAAAACTAGAGCAAGAAAAATACTTGATTCAAAAAGCCAAACAAGCACCTTGAGGAGCACGGCTACTTTATTCACCTTTTATTGCTAGAATGCACCCTTCAGTGATAAGTATGGAGGCTATATGGCAATCATTGGTAAATTAAACTCGCTAGAGACACTTTTTAGCAAAACCCTAGAGCTAGAGACTCTCTATGGGTATTTGGCTAGCATGTTGGACACCAACCACCCCCACCACCAAAGCTTAATCCAACAACAAAGCGAATCGCAAAGGCAGGACATCGCACATGGCATGCATGCCATGCATATTGCCTACAAGCCCTTAGGGGGCGTGCTAGAAACCCACCGCACCTATATTGATTTTTGCCTTGTGGTGCGTGGGCGTGAAATATTGCATTTAAACGACTCTAGCGATCTGCGTATCCAAGAGGATTATAACAGCGTGTTAGACAAGCAAACTTACCATGATGGCGGGCATAGCCTAGAAATCTTGCTACAAGCTGGCTGGTTGGCTATTTTATTCCCCACAGATGCGCACACCACCAGCCCCCACCCCCAATCTTTGGACTTGGTGCATAAAGTCGTGGCTAAAGTGCCTGCCAATCTTGTTAAATTAAAGCTCTAAACATGAAATTTTGCGCTTTTGTTTTCTGTATCGCCCCTCTATGTGCGGGCACTTTGGAGGGGATTTACCAAACCCAAGCTTTTTTGTACATGACAGCTTCTTATGTGGAATTTTTTAAGTATGAGGGCAAGTATTACGCTTACGGGATTGCCAATGTGGATGGCTCGCCGGCTAGAAAGGATATTTACAACAAAAACCCCGCTTTACGCAACCGCAGCGATAAGGGCGTGGTTTTCTTATATAATTTGCAACACATCTATGATGACACCTATAAAGGCGGGCGGGCGTATAATTTTTACGATGGGCGGACTTATTATGTGCAAATCCACCAAAAGAAAAACGGGGACTTAAAGTTTTTACCTAGCCTAGATCGGCGTGGATTCTTTGGCAAGACTTTTACTTGGAAAAAGCTTGATGAAAACTACCTCAAAGAACACAACATCACCCGACCTAATTTTTTAGATGTGCTAGAAACCCTCAAACAGATCCCCCAAGACCGATAAGTTCTAGGGCAATTTTAACCGCATTGGTGGCTGCGCCCACACGCAACTGATCGGCAACACACCACAGGTGTAGCATGTGTGGGTTATACAAATCATCGCGAATGCGCCCCACAAAGCTTTGATCTTTATGGCTAGCAATTAGGGGGGTGGGGTAGCTAGAGGTGCTGGGCTCATCGAGCACCACGACATTAGGAGCTTGTTTTAAAAGCTCCCTAGCCTCTAGGGCACTCACGGGCTTTTCAAAGGTGATACTCAGACTCTCGCTGTGGCTTCTAAGCACGGGGACACGCACACAAGTCGCGCTAATGGGGAAGTTGGCATGCATGATCTTGTGGGTCTCTTGCACCATTTTCATCTCCTCTTTAGTGTAACCTGAGGGCAAAAAGACATCAATTTGGGGGATCACATTAAAGGCGATGGGGTGGGGGAAGGCACTATTAGGGGCATTAGAATCCTTGATTTGTTCTTGTAACTGGTAAATGCCCTTTTTGCCCGCCCCGCTCACGGCTTGGTAAGTGCTCACATCCACACGCACAATTTTAAAGGCGTGGTGCAAGGGGTTTAAGATTTGCACCATTTGGATCGTGGAGCAATTGGGGTTAGCGATAATCGATCGGGGGCAGTTTTGCAAGTCGCTAGCATTGACCTCTGGAACCACTAAGGGGACATCTGCTTGTAAGCGGAAAAAGCTCGTATTATCAATCACCACTGCACCATTTTGGGCAGCACAAGGGGCAAAAACCTCGCTCACACCCTTACCCGCACTAAAAAAGGCAATATCGATCTTTTCTTGGCTAAAAAAAGCTTGTGTGGTCTCTAAAATGGCGTGATCCTCCCCAAAGGCGCGAATCTTCTTGCCCGCACTCTTGGCACTAGCCAAAGCAAAGAACGCACCTACCGGAAAAGCGCGCTCTTCTAAGACTTTAATGATCTCCTCGCCCACCGCCCCGCTTGCGCCCACTAAAGCAATGTTGTATGTTTTCATTCTTTCACCATCGCCAAAGCTTTTAGGAAACTCAAATGATTCACTTGCAACCCCGTTGTCATGTTTTTGAGTGTCAAACTCTCCTTTTGCACCTCCTCCTCGCCCAAAACCACCACAAACTCATGCCCTTTTTGGTTGGCATAGCTAAAGGGTTTTTTTAACTTGCCAATCTCAGGGTAGAGTTCGGTATTGACCTCACTTTGCCTAAAATTCTGCGCCACTTGGCTAGCATAGACAAAATGCGAGGGGTGCATGCACACCACCAACACCCGTGCGCTCGTGGATTTGCTCTCCACCAACTCCAATTCCTCCAAAGCCACCAACAAGCGATCCAAGCCAATAGAAGCCCCCACCCCGGGCAGGTTTTGCGTGCTAAAACTCTTAGAGAGATTATCATAACGCCCCCCCGAGCACACACTGCCTAAGCTGGTGAGTTGGTTGAGCGTGGTTTCATAGACCATGCCCGTATAATAACCCAGCCCCCTAGCAATGGAAAAATCCACCTTGAAGTGATCGGGGTTAATATCTAAAGACAACAAGAGATTAAAAAGGCTCTCTAATTCCTCCAAGCCCTCCTTAAGGGTGGCATTGTAGCTTTTCAGGTAATCTACGCGTTTGAAAAACTCTAGGCTATCCTCTTCTTGTTTGGTGTTGATAATGCTTAAAAACTCTTTAAAGTCAATCTCGGGAAAATGGGTATTAAGCTCTAAGAGCACCCCCTCCTGCCCGATTTTGCCTAGCTTGTCAATCACCCTTAAAAGCGTGTGGGTGTCCTCTTGGGTGTGCAAGCCAAAATGTTGGCACAGCCCGTTTAAAATTTTGCGGTGGTTGATCCACACGCTAAATTCCTCTAAATCTAGGGCTCTCAAACCCGCAATGATCACTTGGATGATCTCGCTATCACAAAGAATGCTATGACTCCCAATAAAATCAAAATCACATTGCGTAAATTCCCGGTAACGCCCCTTTTGGGCACGCTCACCTCTAAAAACATTCCCAATTGCATAACGCTTAAAGGGCAAACCTAGGCTAGAATGGTGCTGGGCGATGAAACGGGCTAGGGGCAAGGTTTGATCAAAACGCAAAGCCACTTCACGCTTGCCATGATCTTTAAAGCGGTAGATTTCTTTTTGAATCTCCCCTTGTTCTTGGGTGAGGATGTGGGCGTATTCTAAATGTGGAGTCTCAATGGGCACAAAACCAAAACTTCTAAACACATGGGCTAATTTGTCCAGCACCGCTCCCTTTGCCATCGCCTCTTTAGGGAGTCTGTCTTTAAAGCCACTCAGAGTTTTAGGGGTGATCATGGGATTCCTTTATTAAGATAGATGCATTATAGCAATTTTTAGGATTCTTTAGGGCTTAAAACTTGGGGGTGATCCCTAGCTCTTGGGCTAAGAATTTAGCGGTGTGACTCTTGCTTTTGGCGTGGTTTTTGGCAAGTTCTAGGGGTGTGCCCTGAGCGGTGATCTGCCCGCCCAAATCGCCCCCCTCAGGTCCCATATCAATGATGTAATCGGCATTTTTAATCACATCTAAGTTATGCTCAATCACAATCATGGAGTTACCCAACTCCACCAACGAGTGCAAGACATTAATTAAAAGTTGCACATCTTCAAAGTGTAGCCCAGTGGTGGGTTCATCTAAAATATACAGAGTCTTGCCCGTGTCCTTGCGGCTCAACTCCTTAGCTAATTTGATGCGTTGGGCTTCCCCCCCACTTAGGGTCGTGGCATTTTGCCCCAAAGTGATATAACCCAAGCCCACCGCCTTTAGAGTCTGTAATTTGGTGGCAATCTTGGGGATTTTGGCAAAAAACTCTAGGGCTTCCTCCACACTCATACGCAACACATCGGCAATGGATTTCCCCCTAATCTTGATCTCTAGGGTTTGGGGGTTATATTTGCTCCCCTTGCAGCTATCGCATTGCACCAACACATCGGGCAAAAAGTGCATTTCAATTTTAATATCCCCCTCCCCATGGCATTTTTCACACCGCCCGCCCTTGACATTGAAACTAAAACGACTCGCGCTATAGCCCAGTATTTGCGCCTCCTTGCTCATCGCAAAGAGATCGCGAATCTCATCCATCACCCCCGTATAAGTGGCGGGGTTAGAACGGGGGGTTTTGCCAATGGGGGCTTGATCCAAATAGATCACCTTGTCTAGGTGCTCTAGCCCCACCACCTCCACGCTCCCCACCGCCTTTTTTTGGGCGTGATTCAAGCATTCCTTGACAATGGGCAAGAGAGTTTGCAAGATGAGCGAACTTTTCCCACTCCCGCTCACCCCGCTCACGCACACAAAACGCCCTAAGGGGATTTTCACCCGTAGGTTTTTGATGTTGTGGATAAACACACCTTTAAGCTCTAAAAAGAGCGTTTTTGTGCTGGGGGCTTTTGTGGGGCGTGTGATTTGTTTAGCCCCGCTCAAATAAAGGGCGGTGGGGTGGGTGCTTTGTAGCAAGCGATCCACACTCCCGCTAAAAACCACCTCCCCGCCGTATTTGCCCGCCCTAGGTCCAATATCCACCACAAAATCGGCTTGCTGGATCGTCTCTCTGTCATGTTCGACCACAATTAAGGTATTGCCCTTTTTTTGCAAATTCTTTAAGGTTTTAATGAGCTTGAGCGTGTCTTTTTCATGCAAGCCAATACTGGGTTCATCAAGCACATACAAAACACCGGTTAGCCCGCTCCCAATCTGGCTAGCAATGCGGATTCGCTGGCTCTCCCCCCCGCTTAAGGTGCGTGCATCTCTGCCCAAACTCAAATAACCCAAGCCCACATCCACCAAGAAAAACACCCGCTCCAAGATTTCTTTTAAAATCGGGGTGGCGATGCGTTGGTTTTGGGGGCTAAGATAGGCAAAATGATCCGGGTTATTAAAAAAATCATAAACGCTATGAATGGGCATGTCTAGCAAGTCAGCGATATTATGCCCAGCCACCCGCACGCCTAAAGATGCGCCCTTGAGGCGATGCCCATGGCAGACACTGCATGGCTTTTCGCTCATGTATTGGTTGAGATCGCGTGTGTCTTTGAAAATGTCATAGGCAATTTGGATCACCCCCTTCCAAGGGCGTTTGAGTTGGCTTTGCCGCCATGTAAAACAAATTTCCGTCCCATTGCCATAGAGTAAAGCCTCTTGCTGGGTGGTGCTCAAATCCTTAAAAGGCACGCTAGGATCGATTTTATTAGCCACACAAAAGCCCTCGAAAAGGGCGTTATAATAGTTGTGATTCCAAAAAAAGGCTTTTTTGATGTGCTCGGTGGGCAAATTGGGGTCTAGGATTTTTTGGGTATCTAAACTTAGTTTGCTCCCCAAACCCGCACACGCCTCGCATGCACCCTTAGGGGAGTTAAACGAAAAGCTCAAGGGTTCGAGCACCTCAAAGCTCACCTTACACTTAAAACAAGCCAAATGCTCGCTATAGTGCATGCTTTTTTTGCCCTCTGTGTCCATCACCTCCACCTCCCCAAAACTCTCCGCTAAAGCTTTTTCTAGGGCACTGGCTAGGCGGGCATGGTTTTCTAGGCTTGCTTGCAGGCGATCTAAAACGGCTTTAATGGTGTGCTTTTTGCTTTTGGCAAGCTCGATGGGCTCATCTAAGCGCACCAGCACGCCATCAATGTAGGCGCGCACAAAGCCCTTTTGGCGCAAATGCGCAATCTTATCAGTAAAACCACCCTTTTTATCTCTAATGATGGGGGCTAAAACAATAATGCTAGTGTCTTTAAAGTCTTGCAAGACCTGCTCTAAAATGTCGGTTACGCTCATGGAGGCAATGGGCGCGCCACACAAATGGCAATGTTGTTGCCCCACCCGTGCAAAGAGGAGGCGTAAATAGTCGTAAATCTCCGTGATCGTGCCCACGGTGGAGCGTGGATTCTTGCTCGTGCTCTTTTGATCGATGGCTACAGCCGGGATCAAGCCCTCGATTTTATCCACAGCGGGCTTGCCTACTTTGTCTAAAAATTGGCGCGCATAACTGGAGAGTGATTCCAAATAACGCCTTTGCCCCTCCGCATAGAGGGTATCAAAAGCCAAGGTGGATTTGCCCGATCCGCTCAAGCCGGTGAAAACGATGAATTGGTTTTTGGGGATTTCGAGGTTAATGTTTTTGAGATTATTTTCCCGCGCGCCATAGATTTGAATTTTGTCTAACAAGCTTTCTCTTTGCAACCCATGAATTTTTGGAACGCTATTATACAGAATTTGCAAATCAATCACTTTAAGCATAAAAAAAATATAAAATTCTTGTTTTATGAGAGGAAACATGGTATGATTGGAACTTAAGTTCAACTTTTTTTATGGTGTATAAAGGATAAGAATGAGAAAGTTTTTACTGGGGGTGCCTCTAGTTTTGGGCGTGGCGAGCAGTGGCTTGATGGCGGAGAAGGGCGGTGGCTTTATTGGAATCAACTACCAAGTTGGACAGGGTAGGATGAACACCGGTCTTTACACTAACAACAATTATTCTCCGGGGATGTGGCATTTGAACAAACAAGGCGTTGCTGTGGGGAATCAAAACTGGCAAGGCACAAACATTAGCTGGCATGGCAAATATGCCAATGGTGCGATGAATGGTTTTGGCTTCTTGGCTGGGCAGAGTTTCTTTTTTAAACCCCTCAATGCCAAGACTGCGTGGCTAGGTGTGCGCTACTATGGCTTTTTTGACTATGGGTATGCGCATTTGGGGCGGCAACTGAGTCTGCCAACTACAGTAGGTGGGTCTATTTATAATGGCAGTGTCGATCTGAGCATGATCGCCTATGGTGTGGGCACGGATTTAATGGGCAACTTCTTTGATCGTGAAAATGCTAGCGTGGGGGTCTATGGGGGCTTTGCCATCGGGGGGAATGCATGGCAAGTGAATAAAGCAACTCTGCAAGCATGGGAAGAGGCATTGATGGCTAGTAATACGGGCAATGTCGGTAAGCCTAGTCATGGGAATTTTAATGTGTGGTTGAATTTTGGCTTTAGGGCTAATATCCACAAACACAATGGCATTGAGTTGGGCGTGAAGATCCCCATGTTGGTCAATAAATTCTTGAAAACGGCAGGGGGGCAATATTACAGCCTCAAACGGGACTACTCTGTCTATCTAGGATACCTCTACACTTTTTAATCTCCGCTCACTTTTTAGTTTTGCTTGGTTTGCCCACGCTTGGGCTTGCCTAGGTTTGTCTAGGCTTTCTTTTGGGTGTGCATGAGCACTTTAATGAGGGTGGTGAAAAGCACGCCCTCAAAAATGGCAGCCAGCAAGAAGGAATAATAGGTATTTTGGTTGATCGCCCCCACACGCAAGCCCAAGCTAGCGGTGGTTACTAGAAATGTCAAGGGCATAGAGGCGCTGAGCGCAAAGGCTAAAGTGTTTTTGAGGCTATTGGCAAAGTGCGCCCTAAAGAGCGTGAAGCTTGCCACCAAGTGCAAACCCACCATTGCACACACCACCAAGCACGCATGGTAGATGAGCTTGGGGTTATCTAAAACCAGTTTAAGGTCCAAAGTGGAGCCCACATGGACAAAAAATAGGGGCACAAAAAAGCCAAAACCAATATCATTCAACTTGTCAAATAATTCGTGTTTGTGGGGGAAGAAGGTCGCCACGATCGTCCCAGCCAAAAACGCCCCTAAGACCATTTCCAGTTTCAGCCATGCCACAAGACCTATCAAACTAAAAAAGAGCATGATGGCAAAGCGGATATCTTGGTTAGCCTGATCGGTTGTGGGCATGATAAAGGATTTGAGACCCGGGAACCACCAAAACAGAATGTTAAAAATCTGCATCAAAGCAATGATCGCACCCAAAAAAAGCAATAAAATACCCAAAGTCTTGTAAAGTTCTAGCCCCAAGCCATGCAAGTAAATCCCATCCACGATCACCAATAAAATAATGCTGGTTAGCTCGCCTAGCACGCCCACTTTAAGCACCAAATCCAGCCATGGCAATTCTTTGCCATAATCGCGCACCAAGGTCATGATCATCCCTAAGCTCACAATGGGTAGGGCGATGATGTAGAGGGCGGAGAGTTTGGCACTCAGTGTGATGGCTGAAGAGAGGGCGTAGAGAATGCCAAAATAACACAGGATTTTTTTTAGCAAGGCTCTATTGATCTGCCTAAACATGTGCAAATCCACTTCCATGCCACCCAAAAACATCAAAAACAAAAACCCCACTTCAGCCATCACGCCAAAACTGGGATTGGGTGTGAATAAACCAAAATAGACCCCCAAAGCCCCAAAGGCAATTTCTAAAACCGCCACGGGCATTTTAACCAAACGACTCACATAGGGGACTAGCACAATTAAGGGCGTGATGATGGTTAGGATAAAAAGATCATGCATGGCGCAAGCCTAGTGCTTTTAAAAGGGCTTTAGGGTAGAGTTGGTGCTCTAGGGCATGTACTCTTTGGGTGAAACTCTCCAGCGTGTCGTTAGGCTCTCTTGTTAGGCTCTCTTGTAAAATAATGGGACCCCCGTCTAATTCCTCTGTTACCCAATGCACGCTCACCCCCATGCCCTCCTGACTTTCAAAACTCTTTTTAATCGCATCTTTGCCCTTGTGGTGGGGTAAAAAAGAGGGGTGGATATTGAGGGTGGGGTAGTGTTGGACAAATAGAGGGCTTAAAATTTTCATATAACCAGCCAGCAAAATCACATGGCAGCGCACGAGGGACTGCATCAATTCCTCTTCACTAGAAACTACCACGCAAGGGATACCCAGTTTCTCACAACGCACAAGACCATAGGCTTTGGGGTTATTGCTCGCACACAAAGCCACATTTAAAATGAGGGGTTGGCGATTTGAGATACGCCAAAAGGGTTTTTGGTGCAACTGCTCAATGAGATTTTGCATATTCGATCCATTCCCGCTAAATAAAATCCCCACATGCACCAACGAGGAGGGCAAATGATCCATAAAATCCACCCTATGTGCCTTGCCACCCATACAAAATCCTTAAATTTTTTTCGCATTTTAACATGTTTATTAGAAAAGCAAGAAGCCACTAAAAGGGCTATTTTGTGCTATAATCCCAGTTTCAACATTAAATTTTATGGAGTTTTTATGTCCCAAAAACATGCGTTCCAAACCGAGATCAAGCAACTTTTAGATTTAATGATTCACTCTCTTTACTCCAATAAAGAAATCTTTTTGCGTGAGCTCATCTCCAATGCCTCTGATGCCCTAGATAAGCTCAACTACCTCGTGATTAGCGATGAAAAATACAAACAACTAGACTTTGTGCCCCAAATCCACTTGAGTTTTGATGACAAGGCAAAAACCATCACCATTAGCGATAATGGCATTGGCATGGACGAATCTGAGCTCATCTCCCATTTAGGCACGATCGCCAAATCGGGCACCAAGAGCTTTTTATCGCATTTGAGCGGGGATCAAAAGAAAGACAGCGCATTGATTGGGCAATTTGGCGTGGGCTTTTACTCTAGCTTTATGGTGGCGCATAAAGTCGTGGTGCAAAGTAAAAAAGCCCTAGACACACAGGCTTATGCGTGGATCAGCGATGGGCAGGGCGAGTATGAAATTAGCCCCTGTGTCAAAGAGGGGATAGGCACAGAAATTAAGCTTTTTTTAAAAGAAGAAGAGGGCAAGTTTGCCAGCCGTTGGGAGATCGAGCATATTGTTAAAAAATATTCTGAGCATATCCCTTTCCCCATTTTCCTCAGCTACACAGAAAGCAAATTTGAGGGCGAGGGGGAGAATAAAAAGGAAGTGCAAGAGGACAAATGCACGCAAATTAATAGCGCAAGCGCGCTTTGGCGCATGCATAAAAACGAGCTCAAAGAGGAGGACTACAAAGAGTTTTATAAAAGCTTTGCACATGATAATAACGAGCCCTTGAGCTGGATTCACAACAAAGTTGAGGGGCATTTAGAATACAGCACCCTTTTTTACATTCCCAGCACCGCCCCCTTTGATTTATACCGCGTGGATTACCAATCTGGTATTAAACTCTATGTCAAGCGGGTTTTCATCACCGATAATGATAAGGAGTTATTGCCCCAGTATCTGCGTTTTGTGCGTGGGATCATCGATAGCGAGGATTTGCCCTTGAATGTGAGCCGTGAGATTTTACAACAAAATAAAATTCTGGCCAATATCAAAAGTGCTTCCACTAAAAAAATCCTAGCCGAGATCGAACGATTGAGCCAAGAGGAGGAGACTTATAAAAAGTTTTACCACCCCTTTGGGCGTGTGCTTAAAGAGGGCTTGCACCATGACTTTGAAAACAAAGACAAGATTTTAGACTTGTTGCGTTTTGCTAGTTCTAGGGGTGCGGATTTTCTCTCCCTCAAAAGCTACAAAGAAAACATGCCCGCCGATCAAAAAAGCATTTACTACATGATCGGGGAGAACTTAGACCTTCTTAAAGCTTCACCCTTGCTGGAAAAATACGCCCAAAAGGGGTTTGAAGTGCTCTTGATGGGCGATGAGATCGATGCCTTTGTGATCCCTAGCGTGTCAGAATATGCCAAAATCCCCTTAAAAGATGCCGCCTCTAGCGAAACACTTAAGGAATTAGACTTGTCCCCAGTGAGCGAGGAGGAAAAACAAGAGTTTAGTCCTGTGGTAGAGGCTTTTAAAGAAGCCCTCAAAGATGAGATTAAAGATGTGGCTCTCTCTAAGGACTTAAACTCGGTCGTGGTGTTGGTCGGGGATGAACAAAATGCCATGATGGCTAATTTGATGCGCCAAATGGGTCAGGAAATCCCTAGCCAGCCTAAGACTTTGGAGCTCAACATCAACCACGCCATCATGCAAAAACTCAAGGGCATTGAGGATAAAGCCGTGCTCGCAGATGTCGCCCATTTGCTTTTGGATAGTGCCAAACTCTTAGAAAAAGGGGCACTCAAAAACGCCAAAGCCTTTAGCGATCGACTCAACGCTACGATCTTACGCGCTTTTTAATGCGTTTTTTACGCCTAGTCTTTTTAGCCCTGCCCTTGTGGGGTAGCCCGCTTAAGATTGCTAGTGATTTGGGCAACCAACAAGGCTTTTTAGACATTTTGCAACAAGCTTTTAAGCAAGATACCAAACAAGAAATACAATGGGTGGGGATACCCAAGAACCTTTGCACAGCAGACGCTCTATTGGTTTCTAGGTCTGTTTGGCTCTCTTTAAAACTAGAGGGCACGCCTATTTTACAAGAACGCTTGATCTTACTAGGCAATCCTAACACATGGGCTAAACTCCAAGCTAAAACCCCATTAGCGCTTTTAAAAGCCCTCCAAGAGCCCGCCATATCAACACACCTCAAGGTGATGTTAAACACCCTTAAAACCTACCGCCCCGATGACTTGATTTTAATGAGCCAACGGCTGTATTTGCAACAAAAAACACGGGCAAATTTACCCCCCATTTTGCACCAGCCCCTAAGGATGCGTTATTTTTGGATCAACCCTTGCCATTCTGACAAAGGCGCATCTTTTGGCAAATGGCTTTTAAGCCCCCAAGCCCGCCCAAGCATTGAGGGTTTCCGCATTGATTACCAACCTATATTCACATTGATTAAGCACAAACATGGACATTGAATTAATTATTTTAGACTTTGGGAGTCAATATACCCAACTGATTGCTAGGCGTTTGCGTGAAAATGGCATTTATGTCGAAATCTACCCCTACCACCACAACTTACAAGACCTGCTTGCTAAAAAACCCAAGGGTTTTATCTTAAGCGGGGGTCCAGCAAGCGTTTATGATCCTAATGCCTACCGTTGTGATCCGGGGTTGTTTGAGTCTAACTTACCCATTTTAGGGATTTGTTATGGCTTGCAACTCATTGTGGATAGTTTTGGGGGGGAGGTGGTGGGCGCGCAACACCAAGAATTTGGCAAGGCGCATTTGGAGATTTTGGAACAACATGCCCTCTTTGCCGGCATTGAAAGCCCTAGCGTGGTGTGGATGAGCCATGGGGATCGTGTGGAGGTCTTGCCCCCTAACTTCCAAGTTTTAGCCAAAAGTGCCCATGCCCCCTTTTGTGCGATCGCCCACACCCAAAAGCCCATTTTTGGCTTGCAATTCCACCCTGAGGTGATTCACAGCGTGCAAGGCACACAGATTTTAAAAAACTTTGCCTTGTTAATCTGCCAGAGCACACCCACATGGGATATGCGCCACTTTGCTAGCCAAGAGATTGCCAAAATCCGCGCGCAAGTGGGCAAAGAGCGTATTTTGTGTGCGGTGAGCGGTGGGGTGGATTCAAGCGTGGTGGCTAGCCTGTGTTGCCAAGCACTGCCCAAGCAAACAGAAGTGGTGTTTGTGGATCACGGCTTATTGCGTTTGGGGGAAAAAGAGCAGGTGGTTAAAATGTTTCAAGGGCTACAAATTCCCTTGCATGTCGTTGATGCCAGCACGCTTTTTTTACAACGCCTAGCTGGCGTGATCGATCCAGAGAAAAAACGCCAAATCATTGGCAACACTTTTATTGAAGTTTTTGAAAACAAGGCAAAAGAATTAGAACAAGTAGGCAAGATCAAGTTTTTAGCGCAAGGGACTTTATACCCTGATGTGATCGAGTCGGTGAGCGTGAAGGGTCCTTCGGCTGTGATCAAATCCCACCACAATGTGGGCGGTTTGCCCGAAAAAATGGATTTTGAACTCTTAGAGCCTTTAAGGGAGCTGTTTAAAGATGAAGTGCGCGCTTTGGGGGCACAGCTGGGCTTACCTAAATCCATGTTAAAACGCCACCCTTTCCCCGGACCCGGGTTGGCGATTCGCATTTTGGGGGCTGTCGATTTGCCTAGTTTAGAACTCCTGCGCCAAGCCGATCGCATTTTCATTGATGCCTTGCATGCTGAGGGGCTTTACGATCAAGTGTGGCAGGCATTCTGTGTTTTACTCAATGTGCGCTCGGTGGGCGTGATGGGGGATAAACGCACCTATGATAACACCATTGCGCTAAGAGCGGTGCAAGCAAGCGATGGGATGAGCGCGCATTTTGCACCCCTGCCCTTTGAATTTTTGGAAAGGGTAGCCAATGCGATCACCAACCAAGTTAAGGGCATTAATCGGGTGGTCTATGACATCACCTCCAAACCCCCCGGAACCATTGAGTGGGAATAGAACTCAAGGGGCTTTATGCCTTAAGCGATGAGCTTTTGACCCCCTATGACCAACTCCCACACATGCTTAGCCTTGCCATCCAAGGCGGGGTTAAGATTTTCCAATTTAGAGATAAAAGCCATAGCGATTCAGAACTGCTCAGTCTGGCTAAAGACTTGGCTAAAATCTGCCAAAAACACAGCGTGGGTTTTGTGATCAATGATCGCCTAGATTTAGCCCTCAAATGCCATGCTTGGGGGTTGCATGTGGGTAGCAATGATGTGCCTTTGGCACAAGCTCGCCGCCTATTTAAAGGGCATTTGGGAGTCTCTTGTTATGGCAATTTAGATCAAGCCTTGCAAGCCCAACAAGCCCGGGCAAGTTATGCCGCCTTTGGGGCGTGTTTCCCCTCTAGCACTAAACCTAATGCCCCATGTATCCCCCTAGACACCCTCCAACACGCCAAAGCGCATTTAAACATCCCCATTTGCGCCATCGGGGGAATTAGCCCCCAAAATGCCCCACAGCTTAAAAACGCCGACATGATCGCCGTGATTTCTAGCTTGTGGAGTGGGGATATTGTGCAAAATGCTAGGAAACTCTTGAATTGCTGGCAGGGCAAGACCTCCAACTTGCATTAATCCCCCATATATTCCTTTATGCTAGCATGCTGGATTTAATGCTTAAGGATAGTGATGAATCAAAAATTGATTACATTTGCAGAGGCGTTGCAAATTGGGCTAAATCTGCCTTGCCAAACACGCCAAACCGAGAGAATCAAATTAGAAGAGGGCTTGGGGCGCATTGTGAGCGAGGATATTGTGGCATTGGAGGACTTGCCTAAAGCCACGCATTCAGCAATGGATGGCTTTGCCTTTGCTTTGGAGGATTTGGGGGCGCGCGTGGGTGTAGCGTTTGTGGTGTATGCGGGCATGGATGTGAGCAACCTAGAAGTGCCTAAAGGGGCATGCGCGAAAATCATGACCGGTGCGCTCTTGCCTCAAGGTTTGGATTTGGTCGTGCCCTTTGAGGAGATGGCAGAATTTGATGACAAGCACGCTCAAGCTCCTAAGCACAAACCCAACCAACAAGCCTTTAAAAAAGGGGATAATGTCCGCTTCCAAGGCGAGGATTTGCAAAAAGGAGCAATTCTAGTTAAAAAAGGCACGCGTTTGCATATGGGGTTATTAGCCCTTTTAGCCTCTCAGGGCATGGCTGTGATCCCAGTTTTCAAGCGTTTAAAAGTGGGGGTGGTGAGCAGTGGGGATGAGATCGTGCCTTTAGGCACTAAAGCCCTGCCCCATCAAATTTATGATAGCAATGCCCTAGCCCTAGTGGCGTTGTTAAAAGATCATGGCTATGAGGCGTGCCATTTGGGTAAGCTAGGCGATGATTTGGAGGCGCAAAAGCACGCCATAGAGGGGTTTTTAGATTATGATGTGGTGTTGAGCAGTGCGGGCGTGAGCGTGGGGGATAAGGATTATTTTAAAGAGGCTTTGGCACAAATGGGCGCAAAAATCCACTACCACGGGGTCAATGTCAAACCGGGCAAGCCCATCATGCTAGCCAGTTTGCAAAAACAAGGGCGATCCACGCTGGTTTTTGGTTTGCCGGGCAACCCTCTAAGCTGTTTGCTGACCTTTTTGGCGTTGGGTTTGGGCGTGCTAGAAAAGCAAGCCGGATCGCTAGCAACACCCTTGAGCGTGCAAGCACGCCTATCAGAGCCTCTCAAACTCAAGGGGGATCGGATGCATTTGATCTTGGGGCATTTAGATCAAGGCATTTTCACCCCCTATCGTAATAACCGCTACAGCTCGGGGGCTTTAGATGCGCTCGGGGCTTGTCAAGCCATTGCCTTAGTGCAAGGCAACACCGAAGAGATCGAAGTCTTTTTTTACAAACGCTTTTTATAAGAGCTGGAAGCCATAGGTGAGGGTGAACATCAAATGGCTGCGATCCGAGTCGATATTGCGGGGTAGGCGAGGGGCGTAGTTGCCGTTCTTGCCGATCGCCGGATCCCATGATCCGCAAGTATCAGGAGTGGGTCCAAAGCCATACCCCAAACAATAGCCTTTTTTAGTGATGTTGTTGTAATACTCTAATTTGAGATCGAATTTGAGGTTGTAACGACTCAAAAAATAGCTCAAAAAGAGGGCGACACTCTGCTCATTAGCGCGTGGGGAGGTGGTCAGACGGCCCAAGACCTTCCAAGTAAAGCTTCTATAATGCGAGCCAAAATACAAAAAGCCATTGAGCGCGTCTTTGCCAACAATGTTATTGATCTCGGCATCATAAATACTATTAGTCCAGATGTTATACCCTAGCGGGTCGCCATAAATGCCGATATCCCCGTTGGCATTGCCGATATTTTTATAAATGCTCCCCCCAAATTGCCATTTATTGTAGTAAAAGCGGGAGCGGAAAAAGAGAGTTTGCCCATATTTGCCCATTTTTTCTTGCCCAAATAAGATGATGTCATAACCCCGACCTGATGGGGGGAAAAAGGGGAAAAAGCCGACAAAAGTCCCCACCCATCTAAAGCCCTTATCTCTAAAATTAGGGTTGGTGTCATAGGTGATGTTGATCCCGGGGGCGTTCATGCGCCCAAAGATGGAGTAAAAATAGGGGTTAATTTTTAAGCCCTTGTGTTGGTATTTCAAATCGGCAATCATCAAGGGCTTACCGCTGGTGTAGTAACGCCCAAAGGGCCAAAACCAGTCGCTAGAGGCAGAAGCGCGCGCATCGGAGTAAAGCACACGCAATTTATAATCTTTGTATTTGACATAGCCCTCGACCCCTTGACTAAAGGAAGTGAACCAGTCATAATCAGAGAGCTCGTAACGCCCGCCCTTGATCCCAAAAATGCCCTTGTAGTCGTAGCTCAAATAGGCGTTATTCACCATCGCATAACGGGGTTTTTGCACATTCAAGCCACTATGTCCGGCATACCAGCCGATGTATTCCCAGTAAATCCCGCCGTCATGTTTGTAGTAATATCCCGGAGTCCCGGGACCACCGGGTTGGCCGCGTGCGATGTCGTTACCCTGCCGCGCTGTGGAGTCATAGGGCAGGGCAGAGAGCATGCCCCCCACTTCGGCGTGCAAACCCTTGTAAAGGTCCATGCTAATATTGAGTTCGGCTAAAAGCGAGGTGTAGCTACCTGTGGGGTAAATGAATTTGGAGGGGTTATAACGCTTGTTGTTGAAGCCATATAAGGTGTAGCTACTCATTTTGCCGGTGATGCTCATGTCAAAGGCAATCGCTTGCTCTAAATATGTCAGAGCAAGTGCCACAAAAACAAATCCCTTAGGAGCGTGTCGGCGACTTCTAACTTGCATAAACACCCTTTGGAATAGATGAACGGAGAGATGGCGTATTGTAGCAGAAAAAAGCTTAAAGGGGAAAGACTCCCCTTTTTACGAAAGAAAAAACAGATTTTAGAAGCTGTAGCTGATGTGAGTCATCAAGTGGCTGCGATCTTGCACCACCGTGTGGGTGATCGCACCGGTATTTTGCGGGCCTTGAGCAAAGCCAGCTGCAGAGAAAAGACCGGTGTTCAAGCTCAAAGGCTGACCCATGTAGCTTAGGAAGCCCACGCCGGGGTTATAGCCTGCACGGATAACTTGCATGAACCATTCAAGCTTGATCCCAGCTTTGATGTGCTTGCCAATTTGGTAGTTCATATACAACGCTAGGGCTTGGCCATCAGCACGCGGAGATGTGGTATAACGCTCGGCGAGCTCCCAGTCAAACTTACCATACACCGCACCCGTTTTGGCATAAAGGGTAACCGCATCGGCTGCGGTGATGTTGTTGATAGAGGCAAACCCTAATGAGTAGATACCACCTGTCCATTGTTCCACACCATCGATGGCAACGGGGTTACCATAGGTACCGATGTTGGGGTTTGGGTTACCAATGGCAGCATAGATACCAAAGGAGGCGTTGTAGTTATCCCAGTCAAAGCGTTGCTTGGCTAGGATGATCGCCCCACCCGGACCTTGCAAACCTTGCCACTTCCCGTTGTTTAAGAAAGGGTCCCAAGTGTTATAACGCGCGGGCGCATAACGACCATACTGGGCGTTATTCCATTGATAAACATACATCGCATACAAGGTTGTTTGCGATCGAAAGCCCCGCCCGCTAAACTCCGGATTAGTATCGTAATACAATTTGATCTCAGGAGCGGTGAAGACCTCTGGGGAGAACCACACATGCGGGTGGATTGAGAAATGTTTATTAACTTGGTAGATCACCCCGATTTTGTGCTGGCCCCAAGGCTTTTCGCGATAAATTGGGAATATCCATTGCCCATCAGCAATACCACGGCCCCAGGAGCTGAACACTTGGAAAGTCAGCTTATTGGTCAGGTTAAACATCCCATAGAAACCTTGGGTCAATTGGTAGAACCAGTCAATGTCTTTTACTTGGGTGGTGTCATAACGCCCAGCGATGATCCAAATTTTATCGCTTTTATACTGGACATTTGCCTTATAAATCTCGTAACGGCGGGATTGCCCGGGGGTGTAGGCACTGGCTGGGTAATAGTTAGGGGCTAGCCCGTTCCACTCACCCATAAACATATACCCGATACCGCGTGGGTCAGCGACCATGCCGGGGCGATAATCCCCCCCTAGCATCCCACCACTGGTGGCAGGGACACAAAACCCATTGGCACTATCTGGTGTGCCACCACAACTCACATTCCCCCATGTGCTACTAGGGTTATAGTTTTTAGAATATCTGTCGTAACGCGTGCCATCATAGGGCATACCCCCCAGCGCACCCCCCACGCTCACGCTCCAACCCTTGCCCAAGTGTAGGGTGCTCTCCAGCTTGCCCGTGAGCTCCACAAAGGTGCCTGTCGGGTAGTAACCTGCAACCGGGTTGATGGGCTGCGTGTTAAAGCCTATCTTAGAGAAGTTGATGAGATCCCCATGGACTTCATAAGAGAGGGCATCTAGCGCACCTAGCCCAAAAGAGGAAGATAAAATCAAAGCAGGAGCGATTGCTTTTCCCAGCTTGCGCCCCTTAGCCTGCGCCTTCCTCGTCTGTTTTTTGATCATTTCCTTCATCAGCATTGCCTTTATATGTTAAGTAACCTTGAGTGTTGCATCTACACAGAACATGTCTAAGACCTTAAACCAATAACAGCCTCAAGCCCACGACAAAACTATGATTGTGTGCCCGCATTCTAATATAGATTAGGTATTTTTTTTCTTAAAAAAACCTCTAATCGTTCCGCTTTCTTAACTCGCCTAAAGAATGTTACTTTATATTTTTTCATAATATTATTACCCATCATGCGAGTGGTCCAACCTAAAATTTGAGAGTCAGGTTCGCCATCAAATGGCTACGATCTTGGTAATTGGCTTTAGGCACAGAACAATTGGTGTTACCCGGAGAACAAGAAAAAGTTGGTAGTGCAGTAAGACCGGGAAGACCTGCCAAATAACCTCTGTGCATCTGCACCCCGTAATATTCCACCTTGACATGGAAAAAGAGCGAACGGGTGAAAGCATAATCTAGGCTCAGAGCTGCTGAATATTCATTGCTACGCCCACGGTGTCCTTTAAAGTCCTTATTAGCATTGCTCACCCGCCCAAAGATCGACCATGCAAACTTTTTATACACGCTCCCCACCGAGCCATAAATCGTTGTGGTGTTGGCATTAGTGGCGGCATCGGCGATCCCATCATAAACAGTATTATCCCAAAAGTCATAGGCGACCATGCCATAAATATCATTGACATAGGAAGTGTTGTTCCCCATGGGCATGGTGTGCGCGCCCAAGTAGGCATCGGAGTTGCCAAAGGTGTTATACAACCCGATGATGTAGGTGAATTTGTTCCAGCGGAAAATTTGGCGGAGGTTGAGTGTTACGCCGTATTTGCCCACCGCCGATCCATGTGAGGCAGCGTCCCAAATGCTATACAAGCCCGTTTTGGGGTTATACCAACCTGAGTAATAGATCGGCACGGTGAGCATGATCAAACTTTGGGAGCGGAAACCCACCTGTTTGAAATTCTTATTGGTATCATAAGAGAGTTTGATACCCGGTGCGTTGTAAGTTTTGGGTGAAAAATAATAGTAAAACTCTGTGCTTAGATTTTTATAATCATAAGTGGCACTCGTGCCATGCCAGCCGTAGTTAATATATTGCCCGTCTTTCTTCAAGTAGGGCACAACCGCATAAAACTCGTAAATCCAAGAGTTAAACGCCAAGCCCCGCCCATAGGAGCTCCACCACCAGAGTTTAAAATTTTTAGTGGGTCTGTAATACAGCTCCCAGCCTTGGTTAGACCCACTCATCAAATCAATATTAGCGGTATAACGCCCTAGCTTGAAACCAAAAACATCTTTGTAGTTATAATCCAAATAGGCATTATCCAAGACATAGGGTCTAGCATGCAAGGAAGCAGATTGGCTTGTCCCAGCATAACTTGGACTCCAATATTTATCAAAAAAGTAACCATGCCAGCCCCCGATGAAGTTATAGATCACCGAGCCAAAACGCTGGTCATCATGCCCATGGTCGATCCTTAATTTTGTGCCATCATAGATCACTCCCCCCACTTCCCCGCCAATGCCAAATCTTAGCTTGTGATCGGCAACATGCTTGGGCAATAAGCCCACATTAAAATAGACATTCCCGGTTACAGAGGAAAAGCTCTCTGTGGGATAAATCCCTAATTTGGAATTTAGCGGGGAGTTGTTAAACCCCACTTTGCTAAATAGATCCAATTCGCCAGAAAGTTTATAATCTAGGGCATGCAAAGAGCCTAGTTGGGCTAGCAAAAGCGCAGATTTGAGCCATTTAGATTTAGAAGGCGTACGGGTATTCAATTCAAACTCCCTTGTGCGTTGTGATTGCATTTTAACATGATTTATCTCCTGACTTTAAAATACTCAAAAACCCTAGAATAAGGGCTTGGGTGTTGTGTATCCATGTTACAACCCCATTCAAAATTGCGCCTTGATAGAGGTCATTAAAAAGCTGCGATCTTGGTCAGTTGCGCCTACGCTATAATCACGGACATACCACTGGGCGATGTTATAGCCCTTGTGTGTATAGACATCGTGGTATTCAATTTTGATATTGCTGGAGAGATAGCGATTCCACTTGATCCCTATGTTGAACGCCACGCTTTTTTCATTGGCGCGGGGGGAGAAGGTGAGGCGCCCGACCAGCCCCCAAAAGAGCTTGCGATAGACCCCGCCCCAAAAGATAAAGCCGGTAATGGCATTAGGTGAGAGCATGTTATCCATTAGCCCCCCATAGACACTCGCATCGCGATAATCAATCCCAATGGGACTCCCATACCACCCGATTTTAGCATTGGGGTTACCGATATTTTGGTAATACCCACCCCCAAAATTATATTGATTCCAATCAAAACGCTGGCGGATATAAATGCTCACCCCGCCCTTTCCTAGTTGCGTGCCCCGATACCAAGTATCGGCCAAATGTGGGCTGTAAATGGGGAAAATCACCATCATTTCGGTTAGGGATTTAAACCCCACCCCATCAAAAGCAGGGTTTGAGTCATAGTGGAGTTTAAAACCGGGCGTGGTGTAGGTGTTGGGGGAAAAATAGACAAAGGGCACTAAAGAAAAATGGCGGGTATCGTAATTAATGCCCACCGCATGGATGCCCAAATCCACATCTTCGCCCTTTTTGTTGGTCGTGGTGATGGGGGCATACCAAGGGCGGATAAATTCCCCCACTGCTAGCGCGCGCCCAAAGGAGCTAAACCAGCGTAGGCGGAAGTAAGAGAATTTATAAGAGATCTCAAAGCCTTCGGTATAGCCACTTAAAAAGGTTGTCTTGGCTAAATAACGCCCACCTATAAAGGTGAGTATGCCTTTATAATCGTATTTCACGAAGAGATTATAGAGCACATAGGGTTTAGCGTTTCTAGTGGAGATGACATTAGACTTTTTCCAAGGCACATTGTCCAAAAACCCCCAATAACGCCCCATGTAGTAATATAATTTAGAGCCATAGACTTGCCCTGTGCTCTGATCGATGAGGTTTTTGGTGCTATCATAAGCCATCTGCCCCACACTCCCCCCAATGCCCGTTGTGATCTGATGCCCGTTTTTGTTAAGCAAGGTCGCATCGGCTTGGACTTTCAAGGTCATGCTCACAAAACTTTCGGTAGGGAAAATGCCCTTAGCCGAATTAATGGGCGAGTGGTTAAAGCCCACCTTAGAGACCGATTCGGCAACCCCACTGAGTTTATAGCTAAACGCCCCCATTAAATCCACACAGCACACACCGCACAAGGCACCCTTGAGGAGTGCTACTAAGTCTTTCATAGGACCTCTAAAGTTTGACTTTGATCTCCGTAAAAATATGGCTTCTGTCTTGGTAGGTTGCTGGCTGGTCGGGCAAATAGGGGCCATTCCAACCCACCTTATAACCCTTATGCACGATCTGGTTATAATACTCCACCTTGATGTCTGCATAAAAATGCTTGGAAAACTCATAGCCCAAGTTGAAAGCCAAGCTTTGTTCATCTGCACGGGGTCCATAGGTCAAACGCCCAATCACACCCCAAAGCCATTTTTTATACACACCCCCGCCAAAGAGAAAGGCGGTAAAGGCATCCGCATCCATCATGTAGGATAGAGAGTTGAGGGTATTGGCATAGACGGTATTGGTCCAAAAGTCAAAGCCCAAGCGGTTACCATGGTAGCCAATCATCCAGTTAGCATTCCCAAAGCTCTTATAAATGCCCCCCCCAAAGTTATAGTTGTTGTAGTCAAAACGCTGTTTGATCATCAAGCTATGGGCGTTTTTGCGCGAAATCATACCGAACTGGTAAGTATTCCAAAAGCGTTTGGCATAAAAGGGATTGAGCACGGTAATGTCTGTTTGGGATCGCCAGCCTAGCCCTTTAAAGTTGGGTTTGGAGTCGTAGGTGATCGTGAAGTTGGGGTCGTATTCGTTGTTGGGGGAGAAATAAACAAAGGGGACAATGCTCAAACCCTTATACTCCCATGTAATGTAAAAGGCATGCACCCCGGGGTTAATCTTGCTCCCATTGGCTAGTGTGTAGGTCTTGGGCGAGTAGAAGTTATACAGCCATTCGTTATAGGCAAAGCCCCGTCCAAAGGAGCTAAACCACCAAAACTTAAAATTGCCCAACTTCAAAGTCATATCAAAACCTTGTGTGTAACCACTCATATAATCTGCTGGGGATTCGTAACGCCCGCCCCTAAAGCGGAAGATGTCTTTATAAGAGTAGTCGATATAGGCATTGTAAATGACATAATTGCGCGTGTTGTTGGCATAGCCTTGCACGCAATCAGCCGCATTGACTCCCCCAATTACGGTCGCATCGGATAATTTTTGGAGTTGGGCGGCACTCATGCCGGCATATTGCGACTCGCTCCCCCCGCCTGCCCCATACCAGCACTGCCCCCAAGGTTTTTGCCCGACCAATCCGGCAAAATAGCCCACATAGTTCCAATCCATCGCCCCATAAGGCTTGCCCGTAGCCTCATTGATTAGGTGCTTGGTCCCATCATAAATCATTCCTCCCCCAAAGCCCCCCAAACTTCCGGACATGTGATGCCCATTAGCAGTCGCACTCTTAGGCAAGAGCTCGGGGAAATCTAATTGCAAATACGCCACCACAGTAACAAAAGTTTCTGTGGGGTAAAGACCCTTATTGGTGTTAATGGGCTTGTTGTTAAACCCAATCTTAGAGAACGACTCCGCCCCGGCTTTAAATTTGGCAAAGGATTCGAGATTTCTCCAATCAAGGGCTTGGATAGGCGATATGGCTAAAAGAGCCGCCAAACTTTTGGATAACAAAATAACCTTTTTCATCACATCCTCGTTAATTTTTGCATACCCCCTCTCTTAAGACAATGGCTTAAAACTGAGCCGTGATGGTCACCATCAGGTGGCTTCGATCGCTATAACGCCTCGAATAAAGCACGCTGTTACTAATGCCATTTGCTTTAGCATAGGCAACAGGATCACCCCACACCCCTTCCAAATAACCTTTATGCATGATCAAACCATAATACTCTAATTTAACCTCTGCTTTTAAAGCTTGGGTAAATTTGTATCCCACATTGACAGCACTACTCCCCTCATTGGCTTTGAGCGCACTGGTCCAACGCATCAAAATGCCCCAAAGCCATTTTTTATGCACACCCCCGCCAAAAATCCAGCCACTCACTGCGTCCGTGCCCACGACATTACTCAAAGACTGCCCCACATCATAGACGCTATTGGTCCAAAAGTCAATCCCTAGAGGGTTACCTGTCGTCCCAATGAAAGAATTAGCATTTTGCCACACCTTGTAAAACGCCCCGCCAAAATTAAACTCATTCATGTCAAAGCGTTGGCGGATCAATAAAGACTGCCCGGTTTTGCTCATCTTGGTCCCATAGCGGTAGGCAAAATCCCCGTAATTGATCGTGCCGGTTTGGGAGTTTGTGGTATAAACGAGGCGATCGTAATAAATGGGGAAGAGCGCCACTACGCGTGTTTGGGATCGAAAACCCACCCCATCAAATTTAGGGTTCGTGTCATACTTCAAATCCACCCCGATCGTGTTATAAGTCTTGGGTGCAAAGTAATAAAAAGGGCTGATGCTAAAGGCACTGCCTAGTTTCTGAAAATCTCTTGTGTAGGCAAAGGAGAGCGCATGGATTCCATAATTGACTAACTTACCTTGTTTCCCGCTAGGACACTCCGTGCATTGCACGCCATTAGGCGTGGTGTAGGCTGAACGGGGCGAATAATAATCATACAGCCATTCGCCATAAGCAAAGGCACGCCCCCAAGAGCTAAACCACCAAAGCTTATAAGTGCCATTGTGTTTGTCTTTAAAGCGCACAAAGGTATCAAAACCTTGCGTGTAACCGCTCATATAAGCCGCCTCCGATTCGTAACGCCCCGCCTTGATCCCAAAAATATGTTTGTAAGTGTATTCTAGCCACCCTTCATTGAAAACATAGGTTCTAGTATTTTTAGAAATATCCGGGTCTAAAAAACGATTCCCCATAAAGCCATTGTAATAACCAATGTAGTTAAAAATTTGCGTCCCCCCGGGGAGGTGTTTTGTCCCATCATAAGCCACACCGCCCACGGTCCCCCCAATGCTCCCCTTAAGGCTATGCCCTTCTAGTTTTTTAGGCAATAGGCTAAAATCAATCCGCCCCTGCCCCACGACCGTTACAAAAGTCTCTGTGGGGTAGATGTTTTTAGATTCATCAATCTTGCTGTTATTAAACCCAATCTTAGAAAAAGACTCCGCCCAGCCTCCTAATTTATATTCAAAAGCTTCTAAGCCCCCCGTCAGAGTCGCCAACGCTAAAACCTGCTTACTTAAACTCTTCATCCCAATCTCCTCAAGATTTTGGTTAGCTTTAACGAGCATTTACCTTTGCAAGGCACAATGATACTACTATTTCCCTTGTTTTTTCATATTTTCTTTCGTTTTTTTCCAAAACGCCATTCTATTTTTTGTCGTGGCTATGTTAAAATGACGCAATCAAGCTCGTATAAAGTGCGCTGCGATCTTGATAACCGCCCTGACAGCCCGTGGTGCAAGGCGCATTTAAGCCCGCTTTGTAGCCTTTATTGGTGTGCACGCCATAGTAGAGCAAATCCACGCTCCCTTTTAGCACCTTGTTAAATGTGTAGCCCAAAGTGAGCATATAACGCCCCTCCCAAGAAACCGGCGCGCTACTCCATTGCCAAAGCATCTTCCATGAAAATTTCTCTTTGAAATGCGTCGCCCCATAAGAAATCATACCTGTAACCGCATCCGCTTTTAAAGCCGTGCCTGCTACACCAGCATAAATACTATCATTGCCCATCAACACACCTGAGGGGTTGCCCATATTCCCCACATAGGCATTGGTATTTTTAAAATTCTTGTAAAACGCCCCGATGAGATAAAAATTGTTGTAATCAAAGCGTTGTCGGATGATGAGGCTTTGCCCATTAGGCGTGGCGGGGTTGTCATATCTGTAAATGGGCTTGCCATCTTTACCAACCAGCATCCATGGATAATACATGGGGAAAAAGGCGATTAAATGCGTGTGGGAGCGGAAACCCTTACCGCTAAAATTGGGGTTAGTGTCCCAACCCACTTGAAAACCCGGGGCGTTGAACGCTTTGGGCGAAAAGTAGTAAAAAAACTCGGTTAAGAGCTTGTGGCGGTTGTAAATGAGGCGCACCGCATGGGTGCCATAGGAAAGTTTCTTGCCATGTGGATCCCAACCCCCCTTGCTATTTTTGGTGTAATCCCCATTATAGCTTGTTCTGGGCGCATACCAATCAATTAAGAATCCCCCCCCCACAATTGCACGCCCCCAAGAGCTAAACCACACCAAGCGCGCATGCTTATACTGCCCAAAGACCTCAAAACCCTGTGTTTTTCCGCTCCGATAGGGCATGGTGGAATTGTAACGCCCTGCTTTGACTCCAAAGACATTTTTATACTGGTAGTCCAAATACGCATCGCTAAAAATGTAGGTGTGTGCGACCGCGCGCTTTTTGGCGTTCTGAACCGCAACGCTATCAGTGGATAATACATTGGAAGCCCCGCCCAAGTAGCCATCATAATAGCCATAAATCTTATAAAGCACGCTCCCATCTTTATAATGGCGTGTGCTATCATACAAAACCCCCCCGACCATGCCCGCAATGGCTCCCTTCAAGCTATGATCGCTCTTTTCAGGCAAGAGGCTAAAGCTCAAATCCAAATAACCCGAGATCGTGGCATATTGTTGGGTGGGGTAAATGCCCTTAGAGCTATCGATTTGGTGTTGGTTAAACCCAATCCACGAAGTTTGTTCGGCTTTGCCACCCAATTTGTAATCAAAAGCAAAGGCGGTGGAAAAAACCAAGGGACCTATTAAGAGAGCTTTTGAGAAAAAACAATACCTGTTTTTCAGGTCCTGCTCGCTCGCTTCACTCATGGTAATACTCCTTTTGATAGTGTCATACATTTTAACAAAAAACGCCCCCAACACACGGGCGCACCCCCTATTTTGCCCTCTTTATAAAAAATAATAGACCGATATGCTACTAAGTGTAACCAAGAAGATAATGATAATCCCTAGAAAGAAGCGATCAGTTGGGTATAAAGCGCGCTGCGATCCTGATAATTGCCCCCACAATAGGTCTTTTGTGGGTTGCAAGGTCCATTCAAGCCCGCTTGGTAGCCCTTGTTGGTGTGCAAGCCATAATAGGCAAGATCGACAAGCATTTTAAGCCAAGGGGTAACTTGGTAGATCACTGAAAACACAACCCGCCCCTCATAAGAAACGGGCGCACTGCTCCACTGCCAAGTCATCCGCCATGTGAATTTCTTTTTAAAATGCGTGCCCCCATAGACTAATGACCCGGTTATGGCATCTGCCTTTAGAGCCGTGCCTGCATAACCTGCCCATAGACTATTGCTATAAAGCTCCACCCCAGCGGGGTTGCCCGTGTTGCCAACATAAGCATTCACATTGCGGAAGTTTTTATAAAAAGTCCCCAAAATGAAAAATTGGTTAAAATCAAAGCGTTGCCGGATAATGAGGCTTTGCCCATTGGGTGTGGCGGGGTTATCATAGCGGTAGATATGCGCCCCATTTGCCCCAACCACCATCCATGGGTAATAGATGGGGAAAAAGGCGGTGATCTCGGTGTTGGAGCGGAAGCCCAAGCCCTGAAAATTGGGGTTGCTATCCCACCCTATGCGCAAACCCGGTGCGTTAAACATCTTGGGGGAAAAATAAAAGAACCCCTCGGCTAATAAATGGTGTTTTTTATAAGTGAGTTGGACAGCATGCGTCCCATAGGCGACCTTATGCCCTCTAGGGCTCCAGCCCCCATTGCTATTTTGGTAATAACCCCCGCTATAAGATACTCTAGCGGCATACCAATCTCTAATGCGCGCACCCGTTGAGAAAGCACGCCCCCAAGAGCTAAACCACCACAAGCGGACATGTTTAAACTGCCCATAAACCTCAAAACCCTCCGTTTGTCCAGATTTATAGGGTGCAAAGGAGCGGTAACGCCCCGCCTTGATCCCAAAGAAATTTTTATAATCGTATTCCAAATAAGCATCACTAAAGATATAATCGTGGGCATAGTTGGTCATTTTTCTATTTTTAGTGGTGATGCTATCGCTTTGCAACACATCTGCCCCACCCCCTAGAAAACCATCGTAGTAACCAAAATTTTGATAGACCACAGAACCCCCCTGAAAGTGCTTTGTGCCATCATACAAAACACCCGCAACCATGCCCCCAATGCTCCCCTTGAGGCTATGCCCGGTTAAGGTTTTAGGCAAGAGATTAAAATCAAGAGCAAGATAGCCCGCAATGGTGGCATATTGTTGCATGGGATAAAGCCCCTTACTCCTATTCACTTGATCTTGGTTAAACCCAATTGTAGCTGCCTGATTGGCAAACCCGCTCAATTTATAATCAAAAGCTTCTAAAGAGAGAGACAGCGGGGCTAAAACCCCCAAAGCAAATTGCAAAGACAATTTCCTCATGCGATCTTCCTTGTGGGGTGCTAGTGATCTTGGACAAATTTTAAGGCTTCCTCCAAACTAGCCATGTCCGTAACGCTGAAAGTGGGTTTGTTGCTTAGGCGTTTGTTGAGATTTTTAAGCACGCTGGTGCCAAATTCGATATAGTAGTTAGCTTGCGTTTCGCACACTTGCAAACAGCGATCATAAAGCACAGGTTTAACTAACTGCACCCCCAAGCACTCTAGGGCATCCGCTTTGTTTTGGTAAATTTGGGTTGTGGCGTTGGAGACAATGCCAAAGGCATAAGAGTCTTGCAAACTTTCTTGCAACAAGGCTTTAAAGTCCGCCACCATTGGGGCTAAGAGGGGGCAGTGGCTCACCACACTCATGGGCAAGAGCACCAATTTTTTAGCCCCTAAGCTTTTGGGCTCTAAGCGTTGCAAAAATTCCTTTTCGCCCGCCAACACGACTTGCGACCCATTAAAATTAGCCACATGGAGTAGTTGCCCCTGTGCCCTGACTTGATCGCAATAGGCTAAAATACCCTCTGTTTGTGCCCCTAGAACCGCTAACATGCCTAACTCTTTGGCATGTCTGGTGCAAACCTCTTCCATCAATCTGCCCCGCTCAAAGACTAATTTTAAGCCCTGCTCTAGGCTCAATGCCCCACTCGCCCCATTAGCACTAATTTCGCCCAAAGAATGCCCCAAGCCCATTTTAGGCACAAGATCGCCTACTTGACTCATAAAGAGCCTAAAAGCCATCATGGAAACCAAAAAGATCGCGCTTTGGGTGTAGGCACTCTTGTTAAGATCCGCATTTTCACTCCATAGCAGCTTAGACATATCCCGTTTTAACACATCGCTAGCTTCCTCGCACATTTGTTTAGCCAAGCTAGAATGCGCGCACAAATCCTGCCCCATGCCTACATGCTGTGAGCCCTGCCCACCAAATAGCCACACCGCCATTATTATCCTTTCATTTGTTTTGGTTATTGTAACACAAGTTCTTAAGGCGATCTTGCAGAGGCTTAGAATTCAAATCCCCACGCTCAAGCTGGAAAAATGCGTGTAGATAACATAAGCCCTATTGTTGGGTTTGCTGGCAAACTTGACATGTTTTTTGGGGGTGTAGTCAATCCGCACTTTTAAACTTTGCTGGCTGTTGGTGTGGGGGTAAGAGAGTTTGGCTAAGAGCGTGCAGGCTTTTAAAAGCAAGGAGCTAGAGGGTTTATTAGGGTGGGTGAAAATCAGCATGTGCGCGCTGGGCTTATCTTGGATATGCGCCCAAATGTCTTGGGAGCGTGCCATTTTCAACAATTCGCGGTTTTCCTTTTCATTGCGCCCGATGAGCACCTTAACCCCCTCAATCTCAAAATTTTCAAAGCGTGCTGGGGGGGTCTTTTTCTTGGCGGTGTTTTTGGGGGGGGTGAGCAAGTTTAGCTCCTCTAGGCTGGCATGTTCTAACAGAGCTAATTTAGCCTCTAAAAAGGCAATCTTGGAGGTGAGATTATCTCTTTGCAAGGCAACATGGGCGGATTTTTGTTTGCATTTTTTGGATTCTTTAAAGAGTTTATTAGCCGCATCGCTCAAACAACGGGCATTTTTAGGCAGTTCAATAGCCTCTCCCTCTAATTTAAGCACGGGGCTATAAATTGCCTTGGGGTCTAGGTGGTGCAAGTTAGAGAGAATCAAAGAGGCGTGGGTGTGCTTTTGTTGGGCTAGGCTAGATAAATGCGCTTCATTGGGTAAGTCTTGCAACACCGCTTGCAAGTTTTGCTTTTTTTTAAGCCACAAGTCCTCAAGGTTGCTTTTTTTGGTGTTAAGGAGTTTGGCACTATGGGCATGGTGCAAATCTTGCAAGTCTTGCAAAAAATCAGGCGTGCTTAAAGGCTCTAGGGGGGGGCGTTTGAACTGGGGTTTTTGCAAAGCGAGCAACACTTGGTTTTTGAGCACGGGGCGGTAACTCTGTGTTTCTTTGACAAAATGCAAGGCTTCGATGACCTTGTTTTGCATGTCTAATAAAATGGCGTTGCTGTGTTTGCCCGTAAATTCTAATTGCAAACAAGAGCGGATTTTTTTATAGGCATGGGGGCATTCTAGGGCGATTTTTAAAATGCGATCCTCATTTTCTAAGAAGGCATCTAAGATTTTGGCATTGGAGGCGTATTTTTCCAAAGCTAAATTAAAGGGAGTCTTAGCCACGCTTAAGCGGGTGGTATCCACATAGACATAACTTTGGGCTTGTTGCATGAGGGCTTTAAACAAATAATGGGGGGTGTCTAGGCTCAAAAGGTTTTGGTGGTGGCGGATGGTGATCTTATTTTGTTGCTTTAAGAGGTGGGCTAGGTGGTAAAGCAGGGCATAGGGCATCATTTGGGTTCTAGCATTCTTTTAGCATAGGCTAGGGCTTCTTTACCCAAATTAGCATCCACCATGCGCGCGATCTCTAGGGCTTGTTCGTCCTTGTTAAGGGGTTTGACAGCAGTTAAAGAGCCCTCTTGATGGACTAAGAAATGCTTATTGGCAATGGCTGGCAGGTGGGGGGCATGCGAGATAGCGATGATTTGATAAATCGCGCTGAGTTCCTTTAAGATCAACGCCACGCTTGCGCTCTCCCGCCCGCTCAAATTGGTGTCCAGCTCATCAACGATAATGGTTTGTGCCGGGCAATCCAAAACTTGTTTTTTCAAGCTTGCCTTTAAAGCCAAGAGGGCTAAACGCAAGCGGTTAAACTCGCCCGCACTCACATGGGCTAAGGGCGTGTTGCCCAGTGTGATCTCCAAGCTCTCTAAACCCTTTGTATTTAGGGGCGTGGCTTGCAAGCTCAAGGCGGGTTTTTTAAGCAAGAGTTGTTGGGTATAGTGCTCTAAATTTTCTTGCATGGAGGGTAGGTATTTGAGGCGTTCTTGTTTGATCTCTAGGGCTAGTTGCAAGCATTCTTGTTCTAGCTCTTGGGTTTGTTGCTGGAGTTTTTCGAGATTGTGGGCATGGGCACAATAACGCTCATAATCCACGCTCAAGGCTTCTTTTCTTGCCCTAGCTTGTGCCTCACTCCCGTATTTTTTCAAAATTGCGCCTAGTTTGTTGGTTTTATCCAGCAAATCTTGAATATCCATCTCCTCAAGTTCCTCTAGCTGGCAGAGGCGATCGCTTAGGGCTTGTTTGGCTTCCTCTAGCAGGGCTTCTAGGGGTTCTGTGGGGGTTGGGGTGTGCTGGAGGGCTTTGGTGATCTCAAAACTATGCTCTAGGGCTTCTAAGCCCGCCTTGATTTGGCTTGCCATTTTTTCTTTGGAGCTGTAGGCTTTTTTGAGTTCCAAAAGGTGGGTATAGCTCCCCTCTTGTAAATCCACGCTCTGTAATTGGGCTAACTCAAAACGCGCCATTTCTTTGAGCATGTCTAA
The DNA here is from genome assembly GCF_900196775.1 of Helicobacter bizzozeronii. Classification (NCBI taxonomy): domain Bacteria; kingdom Pseudomonadati; phylum Campylobacterota; class Epsilonproteobacteria; order Campylobacterales; family Helicobacteraceae; genus Helicobacter; species Helicobacter bizzozeronii. The sequence continues at coordinate 9,443 of NZ_FZLB01000041.1, read as the reverse complement.
ATGCGTTGCCTCTTGTTGCTGTTTGGCGAGCTCTTGGCGGGCTTGGGTGTAGGCTTGGTGGGTTTTTTGGAAAGTGTGGGTGAGTTGGGGGTCTATGTAGCCATCTAAGAGTTCTAGTAAAAAGCTGGGGGTGAGTTCTTGAGCGTGTTTGTGGCTAGAGATGTGTAACACAAGGGGGGCAAAGCGATCGTGGAGGGCTTTTTTAGTGCTGGGTTTGTGATCCAAAGTGCGCTTGGTTTTTTTGTCCTTAAAAGCTTGGAGGTGGTGGGTGTGCTTATTGTCCTTATAAAGGGTGCTGATGCTTTGGGCGCGCACCTCTTGCAAGCCTAAGCTAGCCAGCACACAATCAATTAACACGCTCTTACCGCTCCCACTAGCCCCGCTGATCACATTCAAATGGGGGCTAAATTCCAAGCGTGCATGGGCAAAAACCAACCCCTTTTTAATCTCTACACTCTCTATCATTTTAACCACTGATTTTTAGACCCAAGTCTAGCACAGGCAAGTTTAAAGGGCAATAAGTCAAACCTCTCCTCACTTTTTGAATTTCAAAGCGTCCTTGCTAGCCAAGAATATTTCCACTTCCCTAGCATGCCCAAAGAGCAATAAGGTATCTTCAAGCTTCAAGATGAGCGATGGCTCAATATTGTAAATCCACTTGTTTTCACGCTTGAGTGCCACGATTTTTAAATCCGCTTGGAAGGAATGCAAAAAATCTTGCACTTGCCGATCGGCATGCGCATTGCCAACATTCAAACGGATAATCTTCATGCTATTAGTAACATCTAACACTTCTAGATTGGGGTTAAAAGATAAACTCTTGACCAATCTTTTAGCCGCATCGCGTTCAGGATAGATCACGCGATCTGTGCCGATCTTGGATAAAATCCTGCCATGGATGAGGGTCGAGGCTTTGGCAATGACCTCAGGAACTCCAATTTCTTTGAGTGCCATCACGCTTAAGATCGAGGCTTCCACATTTTGCCCAATGCTCACAATAGCGGTATCCACCTCCCCAATCCCGGCATCTTTTAAAGCGTTAATGTCGGTGCTATCAATGATAAACAAATTGTCGCACACACCCTTAAAAACCTTGATACTCTCCTCATTAATATCCATCGCGATCACTTGTTCGCCATTTTCCACCAAGCCATGCACCACATGCGAGCCAAATTTACCTAGACCTAAAACCGCATAAGTTTTCATAAAAGCATTCCTTCTTCAGGGTATTTGATATGGCGTGTTTTGCTCTTGCCCATGAGTGCCATGCTAAACATCAAAACCCCCGCACGCCCCATAAACATCAAAACAACCAAATAGAGCTTACCAAAATTGCTAAACGAGGCTGCAAATGAGAGAGTGCCCCCATCGCCCGTGCTGGCTCCCACCGTTCCAAAGGCAGAGCAAATCTCAAAGAGCAGGTGCAAAAAATGCTTGTTTTGGGTGTCATCAGTCGCGCTCAAAATCATCACCGAGATGATGATATAAAACATGGTGATGATAAAAACCAAAAAGGATTTTTTAACAAGGGCTTGGGGGATGGTTCTTTGGAATAGCACCACTTCTTTATCCTTGAGCGTGCAATAGGCATATACCAGCAAGAGAGTCATGGTGGTGATCTTAATGCCCCCAGCCGTGCCCCCCGGAGCTGCACCGACCACCATCAGCAAGGAGGAGAAAAACAAGCTTTGATCGTGCAAGCCAGACATATCAATAGTGTTAAAGCCGGCGGTGCGTAGATTGACCGAGATAAAAAACACGCCTAAAATCTTCTCAAACCAGTTCGATTCACCAAAACTCTTGGGGTTATCCCACTCAAAGAGCAAGAGCACCGCCATGCCTAACACAATGCAAATAGCCGTAGCGATGAGTACAATGCGTGTATGCACGCTCCAACGCGACTTGTTGCGGTAGTCATAACATTCGCTCAACACCAAAAACCCCAGCCCACCTAGGATAATAAGCAAACAAATTGTCAGATTAACCACGACATCATTGCGGTAATTTACCAAATTGGACTCAAAGACACTAAAACCAGCATTGTTAAACGCCGAGATGGCATGGAAGATCCCCGCCCAAAGGGCTTGTTTGAAGGGCATGTTGGAGAGAAAATACAAAGTTAAGATCAGCGCGCCCAGCCCCTCAATGCAGAGTGTGAAGAGCAGGATTTTTTTAAGATATCTAATAATGCCTTGCATGTTGGGGTAATCTAGGGATTCTTTGAGCAACATACGCCCTTTAAAATCCATGCGCTTACCCAAAATCAAGAACAAAAAGCCCGCTAACCCCATGTAACCAAACCCCCCAGCTTGGATCAAGCCCATTATCACCGCCTGCCCATAGATAGTTAGATCGGTAGCCGGATTGAATGTGATAAGCCCGGTCAAACAGACTGCTGAAACAGAGGTAAAAAACAAGTCAATAAAGGGAATGGGTTTAAGCCGCATAGGCGATAGGCTCAGTAACAACGCCCCCAAGAGAGCCAAGAGCACATAACTAATTACAATGGTGCCAAAGGTTTTATTGACAGAGGAAGCTTTATTTAAAGAGCCCTCACTAGCTAACATGGCAAAAGCCTTTGAATGGAGTCAAAACCAACAAACCCACGAAAAAAAGTAAAATCCAAAAAGTCTAGCATAAAATCGTGTAGATTTGTGTTTAAGGGCACTTAGCAGGGGATTTATCCTCTTGTTGTTTGTTGAGTGCTTCTGCCTTGCGGTAGTATTCTGCCGATTTGTCCTCATCAACCCCCACATCTCTAGGATCACCAGCACTCCCAGCATCCCCCATTTTATAGATAAAGCCCAACCTATCATAGGCTTGAGCATACCCTAATTCCCCCGCTTTGTTATAATACTCTAGGGCTTTTGGGATGTTTTGTTTGACCGCATAGCTCCCATATTCATAGGTCCTTCCCAATTTATAATACCCCTCAGCTGATCCCATCTGCGCTGCCTTTTGGTAGTATTCTAAGGATTTTTGATCGTCCTCAAGCACCCCATAACCCCCATCTAAATAAACATCACCCAAACCCACATACCCCTCAGCTGATCCCATCTGCGCTGCCTTTTGGTAATATACGAGAGCCTCAAGGTTGTCTTTACGGACATTGGTGATAATATTGTTATTAAAAGCATCATTCCCCATAACATAAATGTTTGCGATGCTCAAATAGGCATCCACACTTCCCAAATCGCCCGCCGTGTTATAATACCCAATGGCTTTTTCATCATCATTATAGTCATAATTGTCTGTATCAGAATAAAAATTCCCCAAAGCCATATAAACGCGTTTATCGCCTGTTTTGAGGGCTTTTTGGTAGTGTTGCAAAGCTTTGTCATACTGGTGGCACGCATAAGCTTGCTGGGCAACCAAAAAATCCTGCTCCTTTGCAAACACATCCCCGCTTAATAACAACCCCACCAACACCACTACTCTCCAGATTACCACACAACCTCCAATCACAAAAGGGCTTAACCCCCCCATTCTACACTTTTTATATGTGAGATTGTCTTAAAGGTAAAATACCCTGACTTATAGTTATACTTTGACCTATGATCTTTTCACAAACGCATTCTTTGCATATAGGACAATTTTGAGGCGTTCTGTTGGCATCTAGGGGCTAAGTGTGTTGGTGGTAAATGGTGGTCCCGACTGGACTTGAACCAGCGACCCCTACCATGTCAAGGTAGTGCTCTACCACTGAGCTACGCGACCGCAAACCACTATTTTACCCGATCTTATTTGTCTTTTGCCTTAAGAGCCCCTTGTTTGAACATCTGGATCACCAAGAGCCCCACGCCCACATCGATCAGCACATCAGCAAGGTTGAAAACCGCAAAATCAAATTTATAATGCCAATAGACATAATCCACCACCCCGCCATGCACAAAGCGATCTAAAATATTAGAGCTGCCTGCTCCTAGCACCAGCCCAAAGGGGAGGGCATTGGGGATAAAAAACTCTTTTTGGCGCACCAACAAAAAAGCCATGCCCACAATCAACAGCACCTGTAAATATTTGAGCCAAGGGCCTAAAAAATCCAACATCGAAAAAGCCACGCCCTTATTATAAGCCAACACAATGGAGATCACAGGACCATGGTATCTAAACCCCTCTAAGATCACTTGTTTTAAGGCTTGATCGCCAATGAGAGCCACTATCCCAGCTAAACTAAAATAAACCAGCGCGCGTTTCAAGGCTAACCTAATTTTTCATGGAAAAAGGTTTTGAGCTCTTGGGTCTTGCTTTTTAACAAGGCACTATCTTTGCCCTCTAACAAAATACGCAAGAGATTTTCCGTGCCTGAATAGCGGATCAGGTGGCGGATGTGGTGTTGTTCTAGGGTTTTGATCATCTCTTTAAAACCCGGGATTTTCTCTAGGGGCTTTTTATGCTTGATGGGTAGGTTTTCAAGCACTTGGGGGCAGAGCTTGAAGGGGTTTAACACCTCACAACTGGGTTTATTAGCCTGCACCAAGAGTGCACTCACCTGCAAAGCGCTCATGATCCCATCCCCGCTTTTAGAATAATCCCCCAAGATGATATGCCCGCTCTGCTCGGCTCCAAAATTAGCCTTGTGGGCGATCATCGCCGCACTCACAAATTTATCCCCCACATCACAGATCACCACGCTAATCCCTTGGGCGTTCAAATATTCTTGCAGGGCTAAATTGCTCATGCTAGTAACCACAACCTTAGCTTGGGCTAGTTGTTGGTTATTATGCTGGTAGCTAGCTAGCACCCCTATAAGCTTATCCCCATGCACCACCTGCCCCAAATTATCCACCACCACCAACCGATCAGCATCCCCATCTAGTGCAATGCCCAAATCTGCGCGATAACGCCTCACCTCTTGGCTAAGCTCTAGGGGAAAGAGTGCGCCACATTGGGCGTTGATATTGCTCCCATTGGGCTTATCATTGATCACAATCACATCGACCCCTAGCTCGCTAAAGACAATGGGGGCGACCTTGTAACCCGCGCCATTGGCGGTGTCAATCACCACGCGCATGCCCTGCAAACTCAAATGTTTGGGGAAGGAGTTTTTCAAATGCACGATGTAACGCCCCACCACATCATCAATGCGTTTAGAACTCCCAATCCCCACCCCCACTTGGCAACTATTGTGGATCAAGCTTTCATTGGCAAAAATCTTTTCAATCTCTAGCTCGCTCTCTCTTTGGAGCTTGTAGCCAAAGCGATCGAAAAACTTAATGCCATTGTCCTCAAAGGGGTTATGGCTCGCACTGATCATCACCCCCGCATCACAGCGCATATTCTCGCTCAAAAACGCAATGGCAGGTGTTGGCATGGGTCCAATTTGGATCACATCATAACCTACTGAAGTGAGCGCGCTCACAAGGGCATTTTCAATCATGTACCCGCTCTTGCGTGTGTCCTTACCCACCAAAATTTTATGACTAAGCGCGCTCTTGCTAAAATACAACCCCGCTGCAATGCCTAATTGCATCACAAACATGGGCGTGATCTCCACCCCTGCTCTGCCCCTAACCCCATCAGTCCCAAAAATCATGCTAGCACCCTATTTAATTTGTCTTTAATGCGCTTTTGGCTAGAATTTTGCCACATTATTTTTGATAAAAGGATTAAGTAGTGGCCAACCATAAATCCGCTGAGAAAAGGATTCGCCAAACCATCAAGCGCACTGAGCGCAACCGCTTTTACAAAACCCGCATTAAAAATATCATTAAGGCCGTTCGTGAGGCGGTGGCACAAAATGATGTCCCCAAAGCCCAAGAGTCGCTGAAGGTGGCGAACAAGGAATTGCATAAATTCGTGAGCAAGGGCATTTTAAAGAAAAACACCGCTTCTAGGAAGGTTTCTAGGCTCAATGCGAGCGTGAAAAAGATCGCTTTAGCCAGCTAATCCGTGCTCCCCACAAAATTAAAAGAAGTCGTGGCGCGCTACGATGCGCTTGCGGCTAGTCTAACCCAACCTGAAGTATTAAATGATGTGCGCCAGCTCACCGAGCTAAGCAAAGAACAAGCCAGCTTGGAGGAATTAGCCAGTTGTGCTAAGGAATACCTAGGCATCTTGGAGAGTATCCAAGAAAATAAAGCCTTATTGGAGGATAGGGAACTAGGCGAGCTAGCCAAAGAGGAACTTAAGGACTTGGAGGAGCAAAGCAAAGCCTTAGAGGCGCGCATTAAAATCTTGCTCATCCCCAAAGACCCCAATGACAATAAAAATATCTATTTGGAATTGCGCGCGGGCACGGGAGGCGATGAGGCGGGGATTTTTGTAGGCGATCTCTTTAGGGCTTATTGCCGTTATGCGGATTTGAAGCGTTGGAAGGTCGAGATTGTCAGCTCGAGTGAAAACAGCGTGGGGGGGTATAAGGAGATGATCGCGCTCATCAAGGGGCAGGGGGTGTATTCGCGCCTCAAATTTGAAGCCGGCACCCACCGCGTGCAACGCGTGCCTGAGACTGAATCGCAAGGGCGTATCCACACATCCGCTATCACCGTGGCGATCATGCCTGAAGCCGATGATGTGGAGATCAATATTAGTCCTAATGATTTGCGCATCGAGGTTTTTCGTGCCGGGGGGCATGGGGGGCAGTGCGTGAATACCACCGATTCAGCGGTCAGAATTACGCATGTGCCCAGTGGGATCAGCGTGTCCATGCAAGATGAAAAATCCCAGCACAAGAACAAGGACAAGGCATTAAAGATTTTAAAAGCCCGTCTGTATGAACAACAGATCGAACAGCAACAACAAGAGAGTGCGGCCGAGCGCAAAATGCAGGTGGGGAGCGGGGATCGCAGTGAGCGGATTCGCACCTATAACTACCCCCAAAACCGCCTAAGCGACCACCGCATCAATCTAACCCTCTATAGCTTAGAGGAGATCATGCTCTCAGGCAATTTAGACCCGGTCATTGAACCCTTGATCGCACACGCCCAAAGTGTCTTAGTGGAAGGCTAGGCTAAAAATCCCTTGACAAGGACACCAGCCATCTTATAGCATTGATATAACTCTGTGGGCTGGCTTTGTTTTGGTAGGCAATATCAAACCCACAGCCATGATCGACACTGGCGCGCTTGATGGGGAGGTTGAGCGAAACATTGATGCTCTCTTCAAAATAAAGAGCTTTGAGTGGGGCTAGCCCCACATCGTGATAAAGGGCAACAAAATGCGTGTAACGCGCACGCATATGTGGGGCAAAGGCACTATCAGCCGGTATAGGTCCTACAAACAAGGCACGCCCCAAGAGTTGGTTAGCACGCTTGATCGCCTCTTGCACGATTAAATCTTGTGAGCCAATAGCTCCCCCATCGCCACAATGTGGGTCTAGCCCTAAAACTACGATCTTTTCTACTTTTGGCAACACCCGCCCCAAAGTGCCTAAAAATTTTTTTAAAGGTTCTAATTGTACGCACCCGCTCACCGCACTTAAGGGGATGTGATCGCTAAAGAGTGCCACCCACAACTTAGGGCAACCTAACATCATGATCGCCTCTGCTTGGTAACGCTCTTTTAAAAGGGCGGTGTGCCCGGGGGTGTTAATGCCCCCTAATTGCCATGCCTGCTTGTGGATGGGCAGGGTGCAAACCCCCATAGCCTCTTGGCGATCAACCAAGTCTAGGGCGTGCAAGAAACTTTGGAAGCTATAAAACCCGCTCTCTTGGCACACTTGGGCGGGTTTGATGGTGGGTTTGGGGGCGTTGGGTGCGCTGCATGCCATGTTTTCTAGGGCTTGGGTGTAGCCGTTGTTTAATAGGGCGTTGGCTTGCTCTAAAAGTTGGCTATGCACGCAATAAAGAGGGGTGCAAATTTGGCTGATGTGTGTGTGGGCTTTGAGCGCGATTTCTAGCCCTATGCCCTGAATATCCCCGATAGAGATGGCGATTTTGGGTTTCATCTGTGCCCCATCGCCTCTTGCATGTCATAAATGGCGCGCTCTAACCCCACCATCACCGCCCGCGCGATGATGGCATGCCCGATATTGAGTTCTGCTAAGCCCGCAATGCCCGCCACCAGTCCCACGCTAAAATAATTCAAGCCATGCCCAGCGCACATTTCTAAGCCCATTTGCACCCCTTGCGATGTGGCTTCTTTGAGCTCTTGCAAACTGGCATCCAGCATGCTTTTTAGGGTGGGATTATTAGTGGGCAAATCTTTTAAGCGGTTTTTGTGGTGCTTGAAGTGGGAATAAAGAGTGTTGTAAAGATTGCTGAATTTGCCCGTGTGCAATTCCACGACCTTAACGCCCAAATTAAAAGCGCGTTGCAAATTCTCTTGTTGTGGATCGATGAATAGTGCCACCTCGATCCCGCAATCTTGGTAAACCTTGATGGTCTGGCTTAATTGCGGGTGCTCTAAGTTCAGCCCCCCCTCTGTGGTGATCTCTGTGCGTTTTTCAGGCACTAGAGTTACTTTAAAGGGCTTTAGGTGGCATAAAATTTGGGTGATCTCAGAGTCGATCGCACATTCTACATTAATGGGCATGGGGGCATGCTGGATAATACTAGCCACATCGTCCTCATGGATATGGCGGCGATCTTCTCTTAAATGCAAAGTGATCAAATCCACCCCGACATTTTTGGCAATAAAGATCGCCTCTAGGGGGTTGGGTTCGTGGATTTTTCTAGCCTCCCTAAGCGTGGCGATGTGATCGATATTTAGACCTAAACGCATGGGTGTTCCTTGTGATTGAGATATTGGTAAAAGCTAAGATACGCCCCTATAAAAAGCGCGATCACCGCTAAAAGCGCATAGGGCTGGTTGCGCCAAAAATAGCTAGCCAGCATGAAGGGCAGATTTAAAACCACAATAGAAAACCCGGTGAGGGCATTTGGATTGGGGTATTTGTTAATCAGTGCCTTAAACAACAAGGTGTGTAGGTGCAGGGCATCAGGCAAAGTCGCTTTTTGTTTTTGCAATTTGCGCCGCGCGATGGAAAATAACACCTCAGTTACTGGATAGACCATTAAAGCCAGCCCAAACCACACGCTCACCACGCCCTTTAAGGCTAAATCCATCAAGCACGCCCCACACACCAGCCCCAAAAGATACGCCCCCCCGTCGCCTAAGAAAATATAACCCTTAGGGAAGTTCAACACCAAAAAGCCCAAGACACCCAAGAGCATAGCCAAGATAAAGGGGCTAGGATCAGCCAGATATATAAACCCCAAAACCAAGACGCTCAAGCCCCCAGCCAACCCGTTAAACCCATCAATGATATTGATCGCATTAGCCACGCCCACGAGCATGAACACGCTAAAGGGCAGAGCCAAGATCATAGGCAAGCTAAAAAAGGGGGCAAAATCTTTTAAAATGAGCGGGGTTAGGCTAATGCAAAGCAATGCCCCTAAACTTTGCAAGAATAGGCGTTTTTGGGGGCTTAGAGGGCGGTTGAGATCTTCTAAAAATCCGCTTAAAAAGACCACCACACCCCCCAAGAGCAACCCCCAGTG
>NZ_FZLB01000069.1:0-12920 GCF_900196775.1 Helicobacter bizzozeronii | reverse complement strand
ACCCCAGACTCCCCACCCCCCCAAATCTTTATTGTGAGTTTTAATGTGGTGAATGTGCGCGCACACCCCAACACGCAATCGCGTATCGTGGAAAAAATTTTCAAGGGGCAAGAGGTGCAGGTGCTAGAGATCAAGGAGGGTTGGGCGCGGATCAAAAAAGGCTGGGTGTTCTTGCACTTGCTCAAAAAGAGCCCGGAATGAAGCTTTTTGGGGTCTTTGGCAATCCCATTGCCCATTCTAAATCCCCCCTACTACACAATGCTACATTTTTAGCCCTAGAACAGACTTTAGGCTTTAAGGGCAATTACCAACGCATTTTAATAACGCAGGGTAATCTATTGGGGCAAACATTCTTAGAATTAGGGCTACACGGGGCTAATATCACCTCCCCTTTTAAGCAAGTGGCTTTCAGCTTGAGCGATGCAATCAAGGGATTGGCGCAAAACTTAGGGGCGATCAACACTTGGGTGTTAGAAAAGGGCAAGCTTGTGGGCTATAACACCGACATCGAGGGCTTTTATCTCCCCTTAAAAGAGCCTTTGCAGACCCTAGATAAACCCCCCGCCCAAATTACTGCCCTGATCTTGGGGGCTGGGGGGAGTGCGCGCGCGGTGGCGTGTGCTCTGCGCTCTGTGGGCATATCTATTAGCGTGCTTAATCGCAGCCTAGCTAAACTAGATTTTTTTAAAGCCCAAGACCTGCCCTGTTTTACCCCCCATAATTTCAAACCCCAAAGCTACGATCTCATCATCAACACCACCACCGCCGGGTTCATAGATGATAATTTACCTTGTGATCGCAAGCTCTTAGGCGCGCTCTTCAAACAAGCCCGTATCGCTTACGATCTGATCTACCACAAGCCCACCCCCTTTTTGCAACTAGCCCGCCAACATGGTTTGATCGCCCTAGATGGGAAAGCCATGCTCATCACCCAAGCCGCCTTGAGTTTTGCGCTCTTTTGCCACCACCAAGTGCCCTTGGATCAAATTTTAGAGGTGATGGGGGGTATTCTCAAATGATCTCAACACTGGGATTATGCTACTAAAAGTAATCTAATTTCCATTCATACCTTAATAAGAATGTGGTTAACCAAAATCTAGGGTTTTTATGTAAGATTCCAAGACAAATTTGGAGGTAACCATGTGCGGAGTTTATATTTATAGTGCCAAGCGGAGCCCCATCGGGTCGTTCAATGGGAGTTTATCCAGTGTGAGTGCCACGACTTTGGGGAGCGTAGTGAGCACGCAAGCCCTGAGGACCAGTGGGTTTGATCCGAGTTTGGTGGATACTTGCATTGTAGGCAATGTGATCAGTGCAGGACTCAAGCAGGCTCCCGCTAGGCAGGTCGCCCTGAATGCCAATCTGCCTAATTCTGTGGGCTGTTTTTTGATCAATGAGGCTTGCGGGTCGGGCTTGAGGGCGGTGATGTTGGGGGCTAATGAAATTGCGTTGGGGCGTAGCCGTGTGGTCTTAGCCGGAGGCATAGAAAATATGAGTCTTGCCCCCCACCTCTTGATGAAAAGCCGCATGGGCTTTAAAATGGGCGATACCACACTGGAGGATAGCTTGTTTAAAGATGGCTTGCAAGATGCTTACCAAAAGGCTTTGATGGGGGATTTTGCCGAGGGGTGTGCTAAAAACCACAACTTAAGTAGAGAAGAGCAAGATAGCTTTGCCAAACACAGCTATGAAAAAGCCCTTGAGGCGATTCAATCTAAGGCTTTTGATTCTGAGATCGTGCCTGTCAGTGTCAAAAGCAAAAAGGGGGAGGTGCTGGTGAGCGTAGATGAAGAGCCGGGTCGTGTGGATTTTGAGAGGGGTCTAAAACTCAAACCCGCCTTTGATAAAGAGGGCACGATCACCGCCTTTAATGCCAGCAAGATTAGCGATGGGGCGAGCATGTTAGTTCTTGCTAGCCAAGAGCTGGCAAAAGACACTTCCACTAAACCCTTAGCCAAAATCTTAGATTACAATTCTTTCAGCCACGATCCCCATCTCTTCCCCATTGCCCCCGCCCCTGCTATTAAGGAACTTTTGAGACGCAACCACAAGCAAGTTAGCGACATTGATCTATACGAAATCAGCGAAGCTTTCGCTGTTGTGGGGGCTTTGACCCAAAGGGATTTAGGTTTGAAAGATAGCCAAGTGAATGTGCATGGGGGGGCGATCGCTTTGGGGCATCCCATTGGGGCTAGTGGGGCGCGCATTCTCACCACTCTAGTGCATGCCCTACACAGACATGATAAACACTTAGGCATAGCGTGTCTGTGTGTGGGCGGGGGTGAGGCAGTGGCGATGTTGGTTGAGAGATTGTAGGCAAAGGGCATATATGAATAAAGTGGTTAGCAGTGTTGAGGAAGCCATTGCGGGCGTGCAAGATGGCATGACGATGATGTTTGGGGGCTTTGGGCTGTGTGGGATTCCAGAGAATGCCATTTTAGCCCTAAGCAAAAGCGGGGTGAAAAATATCACTTGCATTTCTAATAATCCCGGTGTGGATGATTTTGGGCTGGGGTGGTTGGTGAAAAATAGGCAGATTAAAAAGATGATTGCTAGCTATGTGGGCGAAAACGCCACTTTTGAGCAACAATTTTTAGCCGGCGAGGTGGAGGTGGAATTTAACCCCCAAGGCACCCTAGCCGAGCGCATTAGAGCCGGGGGGGCGGGAATCCCCGGTTTTTACACCCCCACAGGGGTGGGCACCATCATCGCAGAGGGTAAGGAGCATAAGGAATTTAACGGACGCACCTATATTTTAGAGACCGCGCTTAAGGCAGATTTTGCCTTTATCAAAGCCCAAAAGGCGGACCCGTATGGCAATCTTGTTTTTAATAAAACCGCGATGAATTTTAACCCTATGATGGCTAAGGCGGCTAGGGTGAGCGTGGTTGAAGTGGAGGAGATTGTAGAGTTGGGCACATTGGATCCTAATTTTATCCATGTCCCCGGAGTGTTTGTGGATCGCATTTTCAAGGGGAGCTTTGAAAAACGCATCGAACAACTCACACTCAAAAAGGGAGAATAGGCATGGATTATAGCAACATGGGTTGGACACGCCAGCAGATGGCACAAAAGGCGGTCGAGGATATTAAGGATGGGTATTCCATCAATTTGGGCATTGGAATCCCCACTTTGGTAGCAGATTTTATCCCCAAACACATCAGCGTGATGTTGCAGAGTGAAAATGGCATGCTGGGCATGGGACCCTTTCCTACCCAAGAACAAGTTGATCCGGATCTCATTAATGCCGGCAAACAGACCATCACGCAGAGTCTAGGGGCGAGTTACTTTAGCTCGGCGGAGAGTTTTGCGATGATTAGGGGGCAGCACATCGATCTAACCATCCTAGGGGCGATGGAGGTTTCTGCTCAGGGGGATTTGGCTAGCTGGATGGTGCCGGGCAAATTGGTTAAGGGCATGGGGGGGGCGATGGATTTGGTCGCCAGTGCTAAGAAGGTGATTGTGCTGATGCAACACACCGATAAGAAGGGCAATTTAAAGTTGGTTAAGGAGTGTAGCTTGCCCTTGACAGGTCCTAAATGCGTCTCAAAGGTGATCACCAATTTGGGCGTGTTTGGGATCAAAGAGGGCAAGTTCATCCCTTTAGAGTTGGCTCCCGGGGTCGATCAAGCCCCACTCCCATAAATTTTAAGAAAGGACAACAATGAAGTATCTAGTCAATTTAGACAATGGCGGGACTCTCACAGATATTTGTGTAGTGCGCGGTTCAGAGGTGAGTTACACCAAGACTCTCACAACTCCGGTGGATCTATCCGAGTGCTTTTTTAAGGGCATTACTAAAGCCAGCGAGGAAATTTATGGTAAGGATAGTTTGGCTAAGTTATTACACAACACCGATCTCATCCGCTACTCTTCCACACAAGGAACAAATGCCCTAGTGGAACGCAAGGGACCTAAGTTAGGGCTGATTACCGATAACCACCAATTAGAGGCGAGCCTAACCGCCACAAAAAACCAACAAGATTTATTTAGCAGTTTGGTAGGCGATCGCCTATTTTTGTTAAATCATGTCAATGACGAGGGGATGGAAAGTGAGCTTGTTGCCGCGGTCAATACCTTAACCAACAAGGGGGCAGAACGACTGGTGGTGGCGATCAAAGACCAAGAAGAGGAAAAATCTTTCAAACACACATTCTTACTGCAATTCCCCAGACATTTGCTAGGTTCTGTGCCTGTGCTCTTTTCTTGGGAATTCACCCATGACACGAGTCGCACTAGGCGTATTTGGTCGGCTCTTTTAAATAGCTTTTTACACCCCACTATGGAGCGTTTTTTATACTCCGCCGAGCACCGCCTCAAAGCCCACAAGGTGAAAAACCCCTTACTAATTTATCGCAATGACGGGGCTTCTTCGCGAGTGGCTAAATCCGTGGCACTTAAAACCTATTCCTCAGGACCTAGGGGGGGGATTGAGGGCACAAAAGCCCTAGCCAAAGCCTATGGTTTTAACCATGTCCTCATGGTGGATGTGGGGGGTACAACTTCAGATGTGGGCGAAGTGTATCAACATAAGATCAAAACCGAGAGGCGTGGGTCTGTAGAGGGGATTCAAATTTCCTTTGAACTCAGCGATGTCAAGTCTTTTGGTGTGGGTGGGGGTTCGATCTTGCGCGTAGATGACAAGGGTGCTATCAGCGTGGGGCCAGATAGCGTAGGGGCAGCCCCCGGACCGGCTTGCTTTGGCTTTGGGGGTGTTGAGGCGACTATGACGGATGTCAATGTGGCTTTGGGAATCATCGATCCGGACACCTATTTAAATGGGCAACAAAAGTTGGACAAACAGCGCGCCATTCAGGTGATTACCGAGAAGATCGCCAAGCCTTTGGGTGTGAGTTTGGAAAAAGCCCTTTTTGCCACCCAAGAGGCTTACGCCCAAAAATTAGCCGCATGCTTGAGTGCACATGTGCAAAAAGACACGGTGCTAGCTGCCTTTGGGGGCGGAGGACCTATGAGCGCGTGTTTGGCGGCTAGAAAAGCGGGGATCAAACGCGTGATCGTACCCAAACTTGCCGCTGTGTTTTCGGCTTATGGGATCAGTTTCTCCGATGTCGCCCAAACATTTGAAAGGGACATTACAGGTTTGAGTAAGGCTGAAATTGAGGCGATCCAAGTGCAGATGCGCGAACAAGCAAAACGGCACATGTTCCAAGAAGGCTATAATTGGAGCGAATGCAAACACGAATGGAAAGTGGTGGTGGAAAACGCCGATGGGTCTGAAGATCATGTTACCCACCTAGATGACACCGCCCAAATCAATGTGGATCAAAAACGCATTTTGGCTTGCCATGTGCGTTATGAACTCTCCCACCCTAGTTTGCGTGCCAGTTTGCCTAACCCCAAAGTGCATGCTAAAATGAGCGGTAATCGTGAGGTGTTGCAAGAGGGGGGGAAACACCCAACCCCAGTTGTGATCTTGCTAGAGCAACAGGCTGGTGCGCACATGGATGGACCTGCCATTGTAGAGGGTCCCTATTTCACCACAAGAGTGCCTGAGGGGTGGGGCTTACTGGTAACTGACAATGGCGATTTGATTTTAGAAGACAAAGCTTAAGGAGTAAAACATGCGCGTTCCGATGACTGAGTATTTGATGATTGATCTTAACAGCGAGAGGTGGCTGTGCCGTGTGTGTGGGCATGACTTTGGGGATGCCCGGGACACTTACAAAAAGGGCACGCTCATTTACGATCGCAACCCAGAAGAGATTCACCCCCCCATCTTAGACCCCAAACGCTACCAATACACCTTCTCTCCCGATCCCAAATTCTGCCGGATCTATGAGTATTATTGCCCCACTTGCGGGACTCAGATTGAAACCGAGTATGTCCCCCCCCACTACCCCCCCACCATCGACATGCTTTGGGACATTGACGATCTCAAAAGGCGTTGGCAAGAGATCGGGGAGGACCCCGAAACTTCCATCCATTATGGTCCGGGCGAAAACGCCCAAGCTGACTTGCGCGCCAAGTTTGATAAAAAGTAAGGAGCTGGCATGAAACGCATTTCTGTAGATATTGGCGGGACTTTCACGGATTGTTTCTTTGCATGGGATGGGACTTATATTGAATCCAAATCCCTAACCACCCACCATAATTTGTCTTTGGGCTTTAACTCTGCTTTAGATAACGCTTGTAAAATGGCTGGGCTCACTAGAGAACAAGTGCTTAAAGAAGTGGATAGCGTGCGCTATGCGACCACTTTGGGCACGAATGCTTTGATTGAGGGCAAGGGTCCTAGGGTGGGGGCGATTGTAACACATGGCTTTGAGGACACCATCCACCTATCAAGGGGTAAGGGCTATGGAGAGGGACTAGATGTTACCGAGCAGGGCAATATGCCTAACGCCCAACGCCCTGACCCCATCGTGCCTAGACGCATGGTGCGCTCGGTTAAAGAGCGTGTGGATAGCGTGGGCGAGATTCTGGTGCCCTTGCAAAAAGAAGATGTTAGAAAGCAGGTGCGCGACTTGGTGGATAATGGGGCGCAAGCCATTGTGGTCGCGCTCACCAATGCCACTGAGAACCCCAGCCATGAGCAACTGGTGCTAGAAACTATCCTAGAGGAATACCCCGCCCACGAATTGGGGGCAATCCCGGTGATTTTGAGCTCGCAAGTCTCTGGGCGCAAGGGCGAATATGTGCGCGCCAACACGACTATCATTGACGCGTTTTTGTATGAAATCATGTTCCATGCCCTAAGCCAACTCAGCTCTAACCTGCGTGATAGCGGGTATGGTAAGCCCATGCTGGTGATTCACAACAGCGGGGGGATGGCGCAGAGCAATTCTACTGATAGCTTGCAAACTATCCACTCTGGACCCGTGAGCGGGGTGAGTGCCTCCCAACACCTTTCAGAAACTACAGACATTGGTAATGTGGTTTGTATGGATATGGGCGGGACTTCTTTTGATATTGGGATTTTACCCAAGGGTGGAGTGAAACACTACGACTTCCAGCCCGTGATCTGTCGTTGGCTGGTTACTTTACCCATGATCCATCTCAACACTCTAGGAGCGGGGGGGGGATCGATTGCCACCTACGATCGCATCCACCAAGCGGTCAAAATCGGACCTGAGAGTGCGGGTTCTGACCCAGGACCTGCTTGCTACGATCGAGGTGGGCTCAACCCCACGGTTACCGATGCAGACTTGCTATTGGGCTATTTAGACCCTGAGAACTATGCCAATGGGGTCATCCCCCTCAACCCCAAACGATCGAAACTTGTCATTGAGGACAATCTTTGCGACCACTTGGATTTAGATGTGATCGAAGTAGCCAAAGTGATTAAGCGCACCGTGGATGAACAGATGGCGATCGGGATTGAAATGGAGTTGCGTAAAAATGGGGGGAATGTAGATGAATTTACCATGGTGGCTTATGGGGGTAATGGTCCCTTGCATGCCTGTGGGATCGCCTACCACGCCGGGATTAATAAAATCCTCTTCCCCCCCTTTGCCTCCGTCTTTTCAGCGTTGGGGGCGGGGAATATGAAACCCTTGCACATCCATGAGCGCAGCGGTTACATTGTGCTTTATGAGCCCATTGAGCGCAAACTCTTTGATGAATACGAACGCATGAATGAGTATATTGAGGAGTTAGAGAGGCGGGGTAAGGAGGATTTACGCCGTCAGGGCTATGACATCTCTGGCGTGCAACACCGCTTAGAGATGGATATGCGCTATGGCAACCAACGGGTTACCACTTCGGTCGTGCTCGACATTAACCGCTTTAACCATGTGGGCGATGTGTTGCGTGCTATCCGCACCTTCTCAGATGTTTATGCCAAACGCTATGGCAAGGGCGTGGAAGCCCCAGAGGCAGGCGTGCGTGTGCAAACCGTGCGGGTAGCCACTTTCATCGAAACCGATGTAGTGCATTTTAAGGAGCTCTACACTGATCACAAGCGCACGATCCCTAGTGCTAAGAGCCACCGCAAGGTGCATTTCGTGGATGAAAAAGAGCCCATTGAAACCCCCATTTACGATGAAAGCGTGTTGAATGCCAACTATGTCATCCACGGACCTGCCATCATCACCACCAAAAGCACCACCTATTTGATTGAGAAGAATTGGCGTGTGGAACCCACGCCTCAAGGTGCCGCTTGGCTTTTAAAAGACGGCGTTAACGCTAGATAAGGAGAAAAGATGAAAGAACAAGGAACTCATGTAGAAGCCCACAAACACCCCCATGCCCACAGCCACCATGGCGGGCACACCCACAAAAAAGAATTGAGTGCCGAAGAACAGGCATGGGTGGATGATTTTATGAACGAAACCACGCTGTTTTTAGGTCCTGATCCAGCGATCATGCGCCACCATTCCATCGCCAAGCGCACCCCCTTAGAGGACGAAGTGCTTAAAAAAGGGGGCGATCCTCTGCTTTATGATAGGATTCGCCGCCGCCTCAGTGGCTCTTTAGATGAAGCTTTTGAAATGTGCGAGAGCATGGGGGCGGCCCCGGGGGCAAAATGGGCGGACTTGTCCGTAGCGGTCTATACCTCTAGTGGGGATGTGTGTTACATGTCTAACCGTGGGGTGATCGCCTTTGCCGCCGTCTTGCACCACCCCATTCGCTACATTATGAAGTATTGGAAAGATGAACCCACCGTGGGCATCCATGAGGGCGATGGCTTTTTCCACAATGATGCGCGCTTTGGGTGCGTGCATAACACGGATCAATCCATGCTCACTCCCGTGATTCGCAATGGGGAAATCATCGCTTGGGTGGGCGCAACCATCCACGAAGGGGAAAATGGGGCATGTGAACCCGGAGGGATGCCCTCAGGCTCAGAAACTCCTTTTGATGATGGCTTGCGCGGGAGCCCGATGAAAATTGTTGAGCGGGGCAAATTGCGCCGCGATTTGCTCACTTTCTTGCAACACTCCACACGCGATCCAAAACTGATGCTCGCTGACATTAAGGTCAAAATGGGGGCGGTGCGCCGAGTCATGGACATTGTAGATCGCATGATCGATGAATACGGCATCGATGCCTTTGTGGGGGCGATTCGTATGACTGTGGAGGATGTGGAAAATGAAGTGCGCCGCCGCATTGCTGCCATGCCTGATGGCATGGTTACCGTGGAGCAGTTTGTGGATTCCACCCTAAAGGAAAATATCTTAATCAAATTCGCCTGCAAAATCACGGTCAAGGGAGATCACATGACTGTGGATTTAAGAGGCTCTGGCAAAGAGATCATCAACCGCGCGATCAACTCGCCTTTAGCCTCCACTAAGGCGTTCTTTGCCCAAGCGATTTTAAACCACTGGTGGCCCGACCTGCCCCGCTCCACGGGCGCGCTCTCCCCCATTGAGATCATCTCCGATGAGGGCACTTGGGGGGATTGCTCTTATGACGCACCCAACGGGCAGAACTTGCAAGCTTCCTTTAGGGCGTTTAGTGCCTTGCAGATTGCTTATGCCAAATTGCAATTCTCTATGCACACCAAGTACGCCAATGTGCTCGCCCCTTGGTTTAACCAGATCAACGACTTCTTATGGGGCGGGGAAACCCAACATGGCGAACAAGTGGGCAATCTCTGCGCTGATCTCAATGGCATGGGTGGGGGTGCTAAAGCCTTTAGAGATGGCGAGGACGCAGTCGCTCCGCTTTTCTGCGCGATGGCAGATATTGGCGAACAAGAGGTGATGGAAGAGGAAGTGCCCTTTTTGCAATTGGTGAGCAAGCGCGTGGTGCGCGACAATCAAGGTTTTGGTAAGTATCGTGGTGGGATGGGCTATGAGATGATCGTAGCTGCGCGCAACACGCCTGAATGGGGCTTTATGACGGTCACCTCTGGAGCGAAGTTTTCTAGCGTGCCCGGACTCTTTGGGGGCTATGGGTGTGCGACTTACCCTCTAGCCATGGTCAAGGGAATCAATATCTTTGAGATCATCAAAAAGAACCCTGAAGAGTTTGACCTTTCTATGGAGCGGGTGATGAATGAACGCCCCTTTAAGGGCGGGGTTTATACCACCTACCACATGGGCTTGCAATTTGACCGCTCCCAAGAGGGCGAGTTGTATATGATAGCCCAAGGCTGTGGGGGGGGTTATGGGGATGTGCTCGAGCGCGACCCTGAGATGGTGATGGAGGATTTGCAAATCGGGCGTATCTCTGAGCATGTTGCCTCTAACATCTATAAAGTGGTGTGGGACAAAGAAACCTTTGTGGTGGATGAGGAAGCCACCGCAAAGTTGCGTGCCAATGAGCGCAAAGCCCGCCTCAAAAGAGGTCTGCCCTACGATGAATTTGTCAAAAAACATGTCAAAGACGAACCCCCCAAAGACCTTTATTATTACGGCTCTTGGGGCGAAGAAAACCCTGACGAGTTAATTGCCACCGTGTGGGATCACCATGGTCCCAAACGAGTCAAGGGCAAACTCAAAGACATCCCCTTAGTGGTGATGCCCAACCGCCATGTCGTCAAAATCGCCCAGCTAGAAAAACGCGTGGAGGAATTGGAGATCAAATACGAGGGTGGCGTTAGACCTAAGTTGGTGTGAGATCAGGGAGGGGGAATTTTTGCTATAATCCCGCATTCTATCC
Organism: Helicobacter bizzozeronii; assembly: GCF_900196775.1. Taxonomy (NCBI): domain Bacteria; kingdom Pseudomonadati; phylum Campylobacterota; class Epsilonproteobacteria; order Campylobacterales; family Helicobacteraceae; genus Helicobacter; species Helicobacter bizzozeronii. Next base: position 2,354 of record NZ_FZLB01000069.1, on the reverse strand, counting down.
AAAGGCAGAACATGTTAAATTCCCTCAAGGCTATCTTAGATGACCAAAGCCCTGCACAAACCAAGATCATCATGGATGCACGGGCTTACGCACACAAGGTGTTGATGCAAAACAAGCCCTATCCATGGCATGATGCTACGCTGTATAGCAACTACATGAAGCAGGTGCATTCCTTGTTGCAAGCCGATGTGTTGGTGTTGCGCTTTGATAAAATGCTTGAAGAAGAGTTGAAAAATAACCACGAGTTGGTCGCCAAAATGGGCGAAAAACAGCGGAGCGGTTATGCCCTAAAAGTTTTCATGGCTGATGAGGGGCTCAAGGAGATCACCAGCTCGCTTATCAATACCGCTACAAACACCTTGCACATCAGCATCATGACCCAACTCCCCTCTCCCCTGTCCTTATTGCAAATGACAGCACAGGCAGTGGGCAAAGATCAAGATTTTGACGATGATTTGATTGAAAATGCCGGGATTTATTATGCCGATTGGTTGCGATCCTATAAAGACTCTAAGGTAACAGGATTGCTCTTTGATGAGCGCGATCACACCCTTAAGCCCCAACACTACCAGCCTATCACCAACACCGCCAGCAATTATGATTGGGTAGTGGGCTTTAGGCGTGCCAGCGTGCTAGAGTTTATGGGTTACACCCAGCCCATCCCCATCTTAGATTCTGCCTTTTGGCTTGGGGAAAAGACCGCTCCCCCCCCAGCCCCCCTCTTTTTCACAGAAATCCATCAGGATGCCATGCCTGAAAAGGTGCTGGAAAAACTCCATCAGTTTTGATGTGTTTTGGTTTTGACGCTATAGGGGCGATTTGCGCCTCTAATTCTTGGTTAGGGGTTTGGTAGTCCCTTTTTGCACCACTCTCCACTATCAGTGCCCATGTTTGTTCTTTAGATGGGGTTTTTCGTATCAACAATGTCCTTGTTCATCTCCAAATTCCACACATCGCTTGTATCCTTAGCGGTAATATAGTCCCCCCACCACATGGCTATTAATGGGATTGTTATAGCCACCGACCACTTGATCAAGCATAGAAAATTTAGAATGAGCATTGGCTCGATCAAACTTGCAATAAGTGAATTGCCGATTGTTGAAAACATCTAAGGATCTATGGCTTAGTTGCCTTTTGTTTTGAGCTGTCTGCTTGTGCTGGGTTGTCTTTTTTGGGGTGTTGTGGTGTTTCTCTATCAATGGCGCGCATTCTTCTGATAATCCAGCCAAATACTTCTGTGTGCTAACCTCCCCTTGCAATCGCTCTATCAAGCGTGCGTTGCCACTTGCCCCAGCCACATTCTCCCTAGCTAATCTTTCCGTGTTGTAGAAATTAATTTTGAGCTCCTCTAGGGGCGTTAAGTTGTCCTTAACTTCTTTCCAAATGCGGTAAGCTTCTAAGGTGTTTTGTGCGGTTTGTATCTTGGCTTGGAATGATTCAATCACCAGTTTAGCCGTGTTTTCCCTCTTTTTAATCGCCTCTATGATGGCTTGGTTGTGCTCTGGGTCTAGCGTGTGGTATGGGTGTGTCCCTTTTAACATCTGCTCGTGCTCTGTGCTTAAGCGTTTAAGCCTTTCTTTGTATTCCCCAATCTGCTCCTTATGATGCTTGATGGAAAATTCTAATCTCTGCATCGCCACGGGTCCAAAAGTCTGTCTGACAATTTTAACAATCTCTTCAGGCTCTGCGCTCACTCCATTTCCCCAAGGGCGGGCTTGCACTTTAAGCGGGGGTTTGGTATTCTTGCTTATGGGGTTTAAAGCACTGCCATGTGATGGTGGGGTATTAATCTGCAAGTCAGAGGGCTTAATGGCAGTTCCGCCCGATTCTAATATATCAGACGCACCAGCAACTTCTCCACCGCTAAACCCCGTATTGTAAAGCACTTTTGAGCGGGCAAATTCGTTTTTAATCGCTGAAAAGTCCTTTCTGATATGCGAACTAAATACCCACTCTCCATCATAATTCTTAGCCACACTCATAAAGTAGCGGTTCTTATCCGTGTCGATGAACTCTTTAATAAACAAAATCCCTCGCCCATTATCTAACACTGCATTAGGCTCCTCTAATGTCGGTCTAATTAAAGGCAAAAACTCCTCTCTTTGGCGTTTTGCTAGCTTTGCCAAACTCCCCCTAGTGAGTTTAATTTGTTCCCCCTTTAACACGGGCTCTAAAGCCTCTTGCACTTCTTGACTAAACTTAGGGATAAAGGGCTCATCAAGGCTTTTGAGGTTAAAAGCTTTAAGCCATTCTTGTTGCGTGATCGTCTCTGTTTCTAATCCCTCCTTAATCCCCCCAGCACTGCGACTCTGTGCCCTCTGCAAAATTTGCATCTCTGGGGTATTGGCTAGGGC
>NZ_FZLB01000039.1:0-18094 GCF_900196775.1 Helicobacter bizzozeronii | reverse complement strand
CCAAAAATAGATCCTAGCCACTTTTCTGCCCTTTATTTAGCCCGCATCCTTGTCTTCAGCCACAACGCCCTTTTTTACGACCGCTTAAAAGACGATGATCCCACCATCTTAAAAAAACACCCCACCATGTGTTTAAGCCCCAAATACTTAAGCCCCAAATCTAAGCAAACCTGCCTACAACTCTTCCAAGCCCAAACCTACAACGCTAAGGACATTCAAGATCAATTACATCTTGTGCGTTTGATTTCCATTGATGATAGCCCTTGTGTGTATCTCAACTCCCAAGACAAGCTCCAAGTGTTTAAGTCTGATAATACGATCTGTTTGGTATTGCAAAAACACTTGACAAAGGAATAAAAATGATTCGCCTACTTCTCTTGGCTTTCTTGTTCTTAAACTTGCAGGCTAAAGACCATGCACCGACTATCGTTGTCCAAATAGACGATCCCCAAGAAGCCCAAAATACCCCCTTTTTCAAGGCGGCTCAACACCTCTATGATTCGCTCGTGGATTCTCACAACAGCGCTTTACAAGTGGCTCTTAAAGCTAAGTGTGATCCAAGCAAAATGGATCGATCGTTTATGACCCCACAGGTCGTAACACGGCATTACAAAACATGGATTAGCCTAGCTATCCAAATGATAGACCATGTGCCCTTTATGCAACGCTTAAAAAGCCTCCCGCTTTACCCGCAAATTAGAGGCTTTGAAGCCTTGCACGCCTTTGCAATGGTGCGCGCTAAGATTAGTGGCGAGGTCAATTGTGAGGATGCGCTAGAAAATGGCGCACCCCCTCCAAAACCCCTTGAAGCCCAAAAACTCTTAAAAGACTTGCAATATAACCTCGAGTTTTTCTACTCCCTTTTAATCAATATCTCCAAACAGGGCTTGCCCCTAGAATCTTTCTTAAACCATTTAATTTGGTTTGGCTCTTCTTTTGATTACCAAAGCACCCTCATCGACAACCTTAACTTCGCCTCAAAGGACTATGACACCAACTTCAAAGCCGTAGAAAACATGGTAGCCAAAGGTTCTTCGCCCACTATCTTGCACCTTAAAACCCTAAGGGCGGGTTTAGATAATTTCTTATTTAATAATGGCGATTATGATATTGCCTATGAAGAAAAAAGAGCCTACTACAAACAGCTCCAAACAACTTTAGGCGTGAGCCTTTATGACATGCAGCTTTTGAAAAATTATTATGCTTACCGCTTTGACATATGGCTAAAAGGCGTGCGCACGCTTAGTCCCTCTCAACCCCCCGCCCCTCTTGATCGCGTGGGTTTCTATGCATGTCTTAAGGACTCTACAACAGACACCCTAGCATGCCAAGCCTTATTGAAAAATCCCGATATGGATTTTTACAATTACTTCCGGCGTGTCCGCCTCATCACCTTTGGCGATGAGCCCTGCCTCTATCTCACCCCCCAAAACACGCTCCAAAATTTCCCCTCCAAAGACCCCCTTTGTAAAACCTTACAGGCAAACCCTCCCCAAATGGGCGTAGTCGTGCCCTCTAATGTGGCTAAAGCCTTTCAAGAGGCACAAGATGCCTTAATACACATGATCAATAAAACCCCCCATGACCTCAAGCCCTTTAAAGACCGCCTGCAAGCCATTTTGCAAGCCACGCCCCTAGCCTCTTTGCAAGACCCTAAGTGGCAACATGTGCTTGATTACGAACGCCTCCATCTTTTAGCTCTTTTGAGCGGCTCTTTGAACTTTACAGATTTTGACACGGATACATACTATTCTGGATCCGCTTCCGCCCCCATGTTAGCCTACAATTACCTCCACCTGCTTGATTTCTTCTACACCCCCTTAATCAAAGCCGTAAAACTTGGCTTAGACCCTAGCGCGTATTTAGACAATCTCAAACAATCCGCCCCACACAGCAACTACCCATGCAAAAAAGATGATTCTTGCACACGCCCTAAGAACACCCCCAAGAGCCCATGGCTTGAAGATTTTAGAAGTGCCAAATCAGGCACTTTCCTTGTAAATAGGTATAAGTTTAATTTTTCTTTTGAAGATCTTATCTATGTAAAATGGGGTGCTCCCGCATGGGATGAAAAGCGGGGGTATTTATTTTATAGGGATTTAGCCAAATGGTGGACTCCCAAAGAGGCCCCGCTATGGGATTTGCACTACAAAAAACGCATTGAGGCGTTTTTCACCAACAAAGACCTTTATATAGACACGCTATTACACCCCGAAAAAGTCTCTGCCAATCGCCTACGCGCCAATCCCACCGCCTGTTTGCAACCCCAGTATTTAAACCAAGAAGCTAAGGCAGTTTGCTTGCAAATTTTTCAACAACATACCTACAACCCCAAACCCTTGCAAAACTACCTAAAATCCTTGCGCCTCATCTCCATTGACAACGCCCCATGCGTGTATCTCAACTCTAAGGACAAGCTCCAAGCATTTAAATCTGACAACGCGCTCTGTTTGGCGTTGCAAAAGATGGAATTTTAAAACCAATCCGCTTTTAAAGATCGCTCCCATTTCCATTCCGTGTATTTTTTCAGCCACGCAGCAATGCGGCCAGCAAGATGAAAACGGCCCACACGCCCAATCGCATAGCACGCGCCCAAAGAGCAGATCAAGCCCTTTTCTTGAAAAATAAAGGGCGCATTGGGGGTTTTACCCTCTAGGATCAGCCCAAATTGGCTACCCAAGTAAGCCCCCATTTGGCTAGCTAGTTGGGCACTTGCTGGATAGAACTTACCCAATGGGTCTTTAAAGGCGGCACAATCCCCCAGTATAAATATGCCTTGTTGTGGCATGTCGATGGGTTCTAAAAAGGCATTGACCTCCACTCTGGAGCGTGTGCTCATCAAAAAAGGGGAATTTTCTATCACTTGATTCCCCCTAACCCCACAAGTCCAAAAAATAAAATCTGCCATGATCTCTTGCTTTGTGTGTTCTTTTTCAACCACCACCCTATCAGCACAACACTCTAAAATCTTAGCCCCTACCTCTAAATGCACCCCTAGACTCCGCAAATAAGCCACGCCCTTTTGCACCAGCTTATCAGAGAACATGGGTAAAATTTGGGGCATAGCTTCTATACATGTGATCCTGGCTTGGCTGGGATCAAGCCCGTATTGTTTGAAAAACTTAGGGAGATGATCGCTTAATGCGCCTATGAGCTCAACCCCACTAAACCCACCCCCACACACCACCACGCTAAAATGCCCCTTACAAGCTTGGATGGCTTGCAATAACTCTTGGTGGGTATTTTGTGCCTCTTGGTAGCTAACAAGTGCCCTTGTGTGTTCTCTGACCCCATGCACCCCAAAACTCTCGCTAGCAAAGCCCAGCCCCACAATGAGCTTATCATAGGCATATACGCCCTTTTGCCCCCGCACGCTCCTTGCTTGGATTTCTAGCACCTGATCCTCTATGAATTGCACGCCATGGGGTAAGATTTTAGAGAGTTCTAGGGCATGTTGTGATGCCCCCATGGCCACTTCGTGCAAGAGGGTGCTAAAATAATGCAACGGGCTTTTTGCGATCAAAGTGATTTGGCATTTTTGGCGCACGGATGCCCCCAATGCTTTTAAAAAGGCTAAGGAGGCATAGCCTGCTCCCAAAACCAATACTTGCGGTAAATTCATGTGACATGCCCTTTATCTACTAGAGATTTCTTATATACTAACAGAATTTTAAATCTGGCGGAGTTGTTGGTTTTCTAGGAGGTAAGTGCGGGTGCAATCTCTAGCGATTCTTTGATCGTGGGTGGCGAGCACTAGGATACCCTTGTTGTTATAGATATAGGCATGCATGGCTTGCATCACGGCTAGGGCGGTGGTGCTGTCCAAATTGCCCGTAGGTTCGTCTGCAAAAATGATTTTGGGCTTTTTGGTGAGGATTCGAGCGATGGATAAGCGTTGTTGTTGCCCGCCACTAAGCTCGCCAACATGTTGGTTTAGGGTGTGGGCGATGCCTAGAGTTTCTAAAAGTTCTGTGGAAATGGACTGTTTGCTCAAAATGGAGGCGACTTGGAGATTTTCTAGGGCGTTAAAGCCTTTAAAGAGATAGTGGGCTTGGAAAATGATCCCAATAGCATAACGCCTAAGATCCAAGAGGGTTTTTAAGGGCAGGGCGTAAATATCAGGGTGTTCTAGCAAGCCAACTTGACCCTGCAGGGGTTGTAGCATGGTGGATAGGTGGTTTAAAAGGGTGCTTTTGCCACTCCCACTCACCCCTAATAGGGCGATGGATTCTTGGGGGCACACATGCAAATGCACATCTTGATAGAGCCAAGTGTCAAAGCGGTGGGCGATATGGGTGGCTTCTAGCATGGGTGTCCTTAGTAAATATGATCGCCTAGCAAAGCGGGGGTTAGAATATAAGAGGGGGAAAGATTGACGCTGTGGATGATGGTTTTATGAAAGCGTCTGGCGTAGTATTTTAAGAGCATGCGTTGCAAAAAGGGCTCAATGCTGGGCACAAACCATGCGTTGTTGCTGATAACCACCAAATTTGAGGGGCTATTTTCATAGGCGGGCTTAGAAGTGCCCTCATAGCACACTAAGGGTCTAAAATCCAAATGCTGGGTTTTCATATCGCTAAAATGGGGCGCGTTGCCTAGTTTGAAAACATCTGCCCCAAAAAAGAAACGATCCAAGTAGTCGGCTAAGAAGCTAGGCAAGGGCATGCGTTCCCCAAAGGGGGCTAAAATGACCTTATGGGCGTAGTGGTAATCCCCGCGATCAAAAACATAAGTGGAGTTATAAATCGTGTCGTTCTCTTCATAAAGTGCGCCGGTGATGATGGTGATTTGCTGGCTTAAACTCAAAAGTGTGGGGATTAAGTTGCTTTTATTGAGCGCAATGGGGAAAGCCGTTTCTGGTAGGATCACCACTTGTTTTTTCTCTTGGATGGCTTGCTGGATGGTGGTGAGGTTAAAGGCAATCGTGGCATCTAAAAACTCAGGTTGCCATTTTGTTTTTTGGTTGGTGTTGGTTTGCACCACTTCTAGGGCGTTTGGATCAAGCGTGCTAGCAGATTGTTTCCAGTTGATAGACAGCACCAGCAACACCACAGCCAAGATTTTGGAGGGGGCATACAAGGGCTTAAAGAATATAAAATTCTTGTAGCGTTGCATAAAAAGGGCGATCGCTGTGATCACGCCTAAGAAACTGAGCCGATCCACTTTAAAACCCGAGTAGGCAAAAAAGGCATCGGGGACAAACCAGTCAAACCCAAAGGGGTGGATGTAGCTAGAGAGCCAAAGGGTGGCTATGCGGTATAAAAGGGAATTAAAATAGAGCAGTCCATAAAACACCACCGCATAGCACAGCGCGATCAAAACCATGATCAAGGGCAGTAAAAAGACATTGTCATTGTAGCGGAAACTCAACGCACACCAATAAAACAAGCTCAAACCCACCCAAAATCCAAAGAAAAAACGTCTTTTAGCCGGCACGCTCAAATATGCCCACACGCTCAAGGGCGCGCTAAAACTCCCAAAGATCACTAAGGGCATGGGGTGATAGGCTAGCAATGCAGAACCATAGATGGGCAATAAAAACAACAGCACACACACGCACACAAAGCCATAACCCCTCCATAACGATCGCACAGACAAAGCACCACCTAAGTTAATAAAGTTTTGCCTATAATTTTAAGATTATAATTGTAGAATACGCCTTAAAGTCTTAAAAAGAATAGCACTTGTGGTATTAGGGAATGGGCATTAATGGCTTACTATTTTGATGTTACGCTCGCTGTTTTGATTTTACTCATTGGGATTCGGGGTTTTTACAAGGGCTTGATTGACGAAGTGGCTGGCTTGCTAGGCATTGTGGCGGGCGTGTATTTGGCCTCTCGATTTGCTGGGGTTGCTGGGGCATGGTTTTCTAAGCACCTCTACCACATGCCCAATGACTCCATCGCTACTTTGGTGGGCTTTGTGATCGTGCTGGCCAGCGTGTGGATTACGTTTTTGATCTTAGGGGTTTTTGTCAGTAAGCTGGTGAATCTGAGCGGTTTGGGCATCATCGATCGGGTTTTGGGCTTTATTTTTTCATGCACCAAGATGTTTTTGGTCTTTGCTTTTTTGATCTATGGTATCTCCAAACTATCGGTGATGAAAGATGTGGATAATTATTTGCGCACCCATAGCCAAATTTACCCTTACATGCAAGAGATCGCCTCGCATATCATGCAATTACAAGAAGTGCGTGAGATTAGCAAGATGATCCAGCCCAAAAACCACGCAGACAAGCCCGCAGAAAAACCGGCAAAACCCCAAGAGCCCCCAACCCCTCCCCAAGAAAAAATCACTTTGTAAAGTTTGATCCATGTTTGATAATCCCTATATCCAACAGCGTATCCAAAAGGGCGAACATTTGCGCCAAATGGCTTTAAACCCCTATGACAACCAAGTTACACGCACCCTAGAAAATGCCGTCTTCCTAGAGCGTTTTAAAGACTTGCACACCCAAGAGGAGCCCAAAGACCCCACTAGCGTGCATGCCCTCGTGGGGCGGGTGCGTTTTATCCGCTTGATGGGCAAGGCGTGCTTTATGAAAATCGAGGATCAAAGTGCCTTAGTGCAAGTCTATTTGTCCCAAAACGATGTGGGTCAAGAGGGCTTTGAAACCTTTAAAAAATGCGTGGAAGTGGGGGATATTCTCAATGTCGTGGGCTACCCCTTTGTTACCAAGACGGGCGAGTTGAGCCTGCATGCCAGCACTTATAAAATCCTCACCAAAGCCATTGTGCCCTTGCCCGAGAAGTTCCATGGCTTGAGCGATATTGAATTGCGCTACCGCCAACGCTATGTGGATTTGATCGCCAACCCGGAGGTCAAGGAGGTTTTTAAAACCCGTAGCCAAATTGTGGCTATGATTCGCTACTTTTTTGAACAAAAAGGCTTTTTGGAGGTGGAAACCCCCATGATGCACCCCATCGCTGGGGGGGCTAATGCACGCCCCTTTATCACCTACCACAATGCCCTAGAAGTGGAACGCTACTTGCGTATCGCCCCGGAGTTGTATTTAAAACGCTTGGTGGTGGGCGGGTTTGAGGCGGTGTTTGAAATCAACCGCAATTTTAGAAATGAGGGCATGGATCACTCCCATAACCCCGAATTCACGATGCTAGAATTTTATTGGGCGTATAAGACCTATGAGGATTTGATCGCGCTGACCCAAGAATTATTCCATGAACTCTTAAAAGCCCTCCAACTGCCCACCCAAATCCCCTACCAAGATATGGTGATTGATTTTAACGCCTTTAGCGTGATGAGTTTCCGCCAAGCACTCTTAGAAATTGGGGGCGTGGGGTTGGGGGTTTTAGAAGACCCCAAGCAACTAAGAGATTTTTTAACCCAGCAAGGCGTGGCTTTGGAGGCATCCTTGAATTACGGGCAACTTTTAGCAGAGGCTTTTGACTTGCTTGTTGAGCCCAAACTCATTAACCCGACCTTCATCACGCAATACCCCATAGAAATTAGCCCCCTTGCACGCCGCAACGATCGTGATCCCAGTATCGCCGATCGCTTTGAATTGTTTATTGCGGGCAAGGAGATCGCCAATGGCTTTAGCGAGCTTAACGACCCAATCGATCAGTATGGGCGTTTTGAGGAACAAGCCAGAGCCAAAGAGCAAGGCGATGAGGAGGCGCAATTCATGGATGAGGATTATGTTTGGGCTTTAGGGCATGGCATGCCCCCCACAGCTGGGGAGGGGATTGGCATTGATCGGCTGGTGATGTTACTCACCAATGCCAAGAGCATTAAAGATGTGATCTTATTCCCAGCAATGAAACCCCTACCCCCCAAAGAGAGACCCCATGAATAAATCTTTTTATGTGCAAAAGAGCGACCCAGAGATTTTTAGCTACCTGCAAGAGGAATTAAAACGCCAAAATGACCATTTGGAGATGATTGCCAGTGAGAATTACACCTTTGAGAGCGTGATGGAGGTGATGGGGAGTGTTCTGACCAATAAATACGCAGAGGGCTACCCCTTTAAACGCTACTATGGGGGCTGTGAAGTGGTGGATAAAATCGAACAATTAGCCATTGATCGGGCTAAAGAGCTGTTTAATTGCGCCTTTGCCAATGTGCAACCCCATTCAGGTAGCCAAGCCAATATGGCGATCTACCATGCCTTACTCAAGCCCTATGACAAGATTTTAAGCATGGATTTAAGTTGTGGGGGGCATTTAACGCATGCTTCCCCGGTGAGCATGACGGGCAAGCATTTTCATGGCTTTCATTACGGAGTCAATAATCAAGGCTGGATTGATTACGACCAAGTCCGGCACATCGCTAAGTTAGTCCGCCCCCAAATGATTGTTTGTGGGTATTCAGCCTACCCCCGTGAAATTGATTTTAAGAGTTTCCGCGAAATTGCTGATGAGGTGGGCGCGTTTTTGCTAGGCGACATCGCCCACATTGCTGGGTTGGTCGTGGCTGGCGAGCACCCCCACCCTTTCCCCCACTGCCATGTGGTGAGTAGCACCACACACAAAACCCTAAGGGGTCCTAGGGGCGGGTTGATTTTGAGCCAAGATGAGCAGATCGCCACCAAAATTGATCGCGCCATTTTTCCGGGCACACAGGGCGGACCCTTGATGCATGTGATTGGGGCTAAGGCGGTCGGGTTTTTAGAAAATCTCAAACCCACTTGGAAAACTTATGCCAAGCAGGTCAAGCAAAATATCCAGGTCTTGGTGCAAGAACTCTCCAAACGCGGGTTTGATTTGGTGAGTGGGGGGAGTGATAACCACTTGATCTTGATGCGTTTTAACGACTTTACCGGCAAGGATGCCGAACAAGCCCTAGGGCGTGCCGGCATTGCCACCAATAAAAACACCATCCCGGGTGAAACTAGAAGCCCCTTTGTAACCAGCGGACTAAGGCTAGGTTCAGCAGCTCTAACCAGTAGGGGCATGGGAGATGAGGCATTTGTGTTTATCGCTAATAAGATTGCTGATGTGCTCGAGGACATCCATAACACCGACAAACAAGAGCGTATTAAAGCCGAGATTGCCGCGTTTGTGCGCCCCTACCCCAGTTATGACTCCCCCATCTTTTAAAGGACAACAATGACTGAGATGGATTTAAAACTCATTAAAATGCAAACAAGCCATTATTTTGAGCTCAAACCCGGTTTGGGGCAGAGAGTGACGCATTTGGGGCGTTGCTACTACGACAAATTTGAACGCATTGATGCCTCCTTGAGCTCCACGCTGATTCAAAAACATTGGAAAAAAGAGATCACCATCGCGCATGGCTTGATTTTGGCTGATAACAAGGTCGAAAATATTGTCTTTGATTACAACGGACGCACCCCCGATCGCTTTTACCACAAAGCCCAACTCTTGCTAAGAGAGGAGGGTTTTATCAACTTCACTGCTTATGAGAGCAAGACCCCGGGGCATTTGCATTTGTATATCCACAAAGGGCACACCGAGCTAGGTGAGGGGTATCGTTTGGCTAAGACCCTTTCAATGAGGTTAGCACAGAACCTGCCTAATGAATGGCGGGTTTTCCCTAGTAGCGATCTCCCTCCTTTTTTTAATATCCTCGTCCTGCCCTATGCCATCTTTGCCAAAGAACGCGGCGCAAGCTGGGCGAAACATTTGTAGGTTTTAGATCATCTTAAAGGAAAGACATGGACAATAACTCCGAACTCAATCAAGAATTGAATAAAAAACTGAGCGAGGCTTTGGCTGAGGAATCTAGGGGTTCTGGGATTAAAAAAGTCTTGTTGATTGCTGCCATCTCTCTTATCGTGCTTGCGGTGGTGTTGGTCGTGTTTTGGAAGACCTCTAGGGAGCCAGCCAAGAGTGCAACCACCCCACCAGCCGATCAGAGCTTGCAAAAAGTGGGCAATATCCATGATAGTAACTTTGAAAATCTGACCTTAGAATCCCCAGCTAAAAAGCAAGAAGATAAATTTGATAAGATCGTGCAAGACATCCAAGCCAGACAAGCTAAACCCGAAAACACAGAGGATAACACCAAGCTTTTAGCCCTGCCTACCAGCCCCTTAGATAAAAAACCAGAACAGCCCCCCCTTAAAAGCGAGTTACACCCCCAGCCTCTAGAGCAAAAACCCGCACAAGCTGAAAAACCCAAGCCCCTACCCCCCCAACACACTCAAGAGAAGCACGCCCAAAAGCATACCCAAAACCATGCCCCAAAACACACCGAAAAGCACACCCCAAAACCCCAGAAACACGCTGAAAACAAGCATGCTGAAAAAAAGACCCCCCATGAGGTGAAAAAGCAACCCGAAAAAAGCGCACAAAAACACCCCGAGAAAAAGCCCCAAAAAGCCACAGAGCCCCCCAAAACCCAAGTGGCACACGCCACCCCGCCGGTCAAACAAGTTCCCCAAGAACACCCCAAGCCAAAACCCAAACCCCAAGAGCCCCCTAAAAGCGTGGCTAAAGCCCCAACGCCTACCCCCCAAAACCCCGCCCCTAAAGCCTTGAGTGCGCCCTCCATTCCTAAGGGGTTTTATTTGCAAGTGGGTGTGTTTAGCAAAACCCCCAATCCGCATTTCTTAGAGCAGATCAAGCAATACCCCCACCAAGTCCAAGAGATCAACGGGCAAAAACGCTATTTGATTGGTCCTTATGCCAATCGCGAACAAGCCGATGCCCAAATCGCCCCGATCACCGAACACATTGGCAAACCCGTCCATGTTGAGATCAAATAGCCGTTATTTATTTAATGCTATAATGGGACTTTTTATTTTTAAGGAGCAAATATGAAAGCAATCCATTCAGAGCACGCCCCTAAGGCAATTGGTCCCTACTCTCAAGCTATTGAGAGCCACCATTTGGTTTTTGTATCCGGACAATTAGGCATTAACCCCCAAAATGGAGAATTTGCAGGAGAGGACATCCAAGCCCAAACCAAGCAAGCAATGGAAAATATCAAAGCCATTTTGCAAGAGGCGGGTTTAGGCATGCATTCTATTGTGAAAACCACCATTTTACTTAAAAGTTTGGATCATTTTGGCGTGGTGAATGAGATTTACGGGAGCTATTTTAAAGAGCCCTACCCGGCTCGGGCAACCTATCAAGTCGCCAAACTCCCCAAAGATGGTTTGGTGGAGATTGAGGCTATCGCGCAAAAATAGGGAGAGTGCATGCAAAAAGATGTCGTGGTGATTGGTGCTGGCATTGTGGGTTTGGGTTGTGCCTATGCCTTGCATAAATTGGGCCGTCAAGTGAGCGTGATCGAGCAGGGCGATGGGAGCAATGGGACTTCCTTTGGCAATGCTGGGCTCATCTCAGCCTTTAAAAAAGCCCCCCTATCTAGCCCCGGCGTGGTCTCAGACACCTTAAATCTCATGCTAAAAGGGCAAGCCCCCCTAGATATTCACTGGGGATTAAAACCCCAGCTTTACAAATGGCTGTGGAAATTTGTTAGAAGTGCCAATGCCAAAGCCGCCAAACGCACGATGGCATTATTTGAGCACTATGGTTGGATGAGCCTAGATATTTACCATGAAATGCTTTCTAAGGGCATGGATTTTTGGCTCAAAGAAGATGGTTTGTTGATGATCTACACCTTCAAGCACAACTTCAAAAAAAAGGTCAAATTGTGCCAAGAACACTACGATCCCAAGACTTACCAAGTTTTTAACGCCCAAGAAACCCTAGAATACATGCCTGTTGCCAAAGAGGATAGCATTGCAGGGAGCGTGTTGTTAAGCGAGAACGCCCATGTCGATGCTAGAGAGGTGATGGAGAGCTTGCAAGCCTACTTGAAAAAAGAGGGTGTTACTTTCTATTACAACGAAGAGGTGTTGGATTTTGAGTTTGAAGACTCTAAGATTAGCAGTGTTTTGACAAACTGCAACAAATACCAAGCCGATACAATCATTTTAGCCACCGGTGCAAGCCCCTACTTGCTAAAAAAGACCAAAAATAACTTTTTGATGATGGGTGCTAAGGGTTATAGTATCACTTTTAGAATGGAGGAGCGTCTAAAGCCTAAGACCTCTTCTTTGTTTGCTGATATTTTCTTAGCCATGACCCCTAGACGGCACGATGTGCGGATCACCTCTAAATTAGAGCTCAACACAGATGATACCAGCGTTACGCCCTCCCAAATTGCCAACATCAAAAAGAATTTCACCACTTTCACCAAGCCCTTTGAAATGCTAGAACCCAAAGAGTGGTGCGGGTTTAGACCCCTAACCCCCAATGACATTCCCTATCTGGGCTATGACAAACAATACAAGAACTTAATTCATGCCACCGGGCTAGGCTGGCTGGGGGTAACCCTAGCACCCGCTATCGGGCAGATCATCGCTGATTTGACTTTAAAGGGCTGTAATGAGAAAAGTCAAGACATTATGCTTTTCTCGGCTTTCTTTAGAGATTAGTTTTTACACCACTAAGGATTATCCATGGCATCTCTTAATGCGTGGTTAGAGATTTTCAAGGCGTGGGTTTGGGGACCCCCCTTGTTGGTCTTGCTTGTGGGCACGGGCCTATTTTACACTTTTGTGTTAAAGGGCCTGCAATTTTCTAAAATCCCCCATGCGTTTAAGGTGCTTTGCACCCGTGATAAGCACTCTAAGGGCGATATTTCGCAGTTTTCAAGTCTCATGCTCTCCATTGGGGCGACTGTGGGGATTGGGAGTATTATTGGCGTGTCTGTTGCCATTATTTCAGGGGGACCGGGGAGCATCTTTTGGATGTGGATCACGGGTTTAGTGGGCATGGCGACCAAATATGCTGAGGGCGTGCTGTCTTTAAAATATAGAGAGGTAGGCAAATTCGGGCACAAGGGCGGTCCGATGTATTACATCAAAAATGGTCTTAACATGCCTAAACTCGCCTTTGTCTTTGCCCTCTTTACTTTGCTAGCCTCCTTTGGGATTGGGAGCATGACCCAAGCTAACGCCGTCTCCTCAATTCTCTTACACCATGCCTCTATGCCTGCTTGGTTCTCTGGGGTTGTGATCACAGCCATTACAGGCTTTATTTTAATGGGGGGGATCAAGTCCATTAGCAAATTTAGCGATTATTTCGCCCCCTTCATGGTGCTTTTGTATGTGCTCACCACGCTTTATATTGTAATGACTCACCCCCTAGATGCCTTGCAGGCTTTCAAGCTAATTTTTGCTGATGCCCTGCACCCCAAACAAATCTTAGGGGGCACAGCTGGGGGGGTAAGCTTGCTAGCCATGATTCAAATTGGGGTCTCTAAGGGGCTTTTTTCCAATGAGGCGGGCATGGGGAGTGCTGCCATTGTGGCAGCTGCCTCTAAGAGCGCGCACCCGGTCAAACAAGCCTTGATCACCATGTTACAACCCTTGATCATCACCATGCTGGTTTGCACCTCTACGGCTCTTTTGGTTTTGATGTCCCCCGTGTATAAAGAGTTTCACGATGCCAGCTTGCTAACCTATGAGAGCGTGCGCTACTTTTACCCCCATGCTGGCTGGATCGTCTTTGCCTCCACCATCTTTTTTGCCTATTCGACCATTGTGGGCTGGGCTTATTATGGGGAGCGCAGCATTGAATTCACCTTTGGGGAGCGCTATATTTTCTCCTACCGCATCCTCTACCTCATCACCATCTTTGTAGGATCGGTAACCAAGCTGGAATTTGTGTGGAACTTCTCAGACATTGCCAATGCGCTCATGGCAATCCCCAACCTCATCGCCCTACTCTTGCTTTATAAAGTGGTGGTGGCTGAAACACATGCCTATTTTAACACTTGCCCCAACAACCCCCATGCTTGCCAACCTACCCCCGCGCGCTAGTTACATTGAAATTGACACAAATGCCCTAGCACATAATTTTCAGGTGATCGCCCAAGTTCTTGGGGCTGGCATGGGGATCATGGCGGTTGTGAAAGCCAATGGCTATGGGGTGGGGGCAATAGAGGCTAGCCGGGTGTTTATCCAGCAAGGGGCATGTTATTTGGGTGTGGCAACCTTAGAGGAAGCTTTGGAGTTGCGCTCTGTCTTTGAGGACATCCCCATTTTGATCTTGGGTTTCACACCCGATCACATGGCACCAACCCTCATAGAACAACGCATCACCCAAACGATTTTTTCACTCAAGCAAGCCCAGCATTTCTCCCAAATCGCCCTATCTTTAAAACAAAAACTCAAAGTGCATATCAAGATCGATACGGGTATGAGCCGTCTAGGTTTTTTCCCCACCCAGCAGAGCGCACAGATCATCATCCAAATAGCCCAACTCAAGGGATTAGAATTAGAGGGTATTTTCACCCACCATAGCAACGCCGATGCGCTGTATAAAAATTACGCCCAACAACAAGCAGAACAATTTGTCGGGTTTTTAGAACAACTTGCCAAGCTTGGACTAAACTTTAAATACCAGCACATGGCAAATAGTGCTGCTGCACTGAGTATGCCTAGCTATGGCTTAAATCTCGTGCGTGCCGGGCTTGCCCTCTATGGCTTGCACCCCTCGATCTACACCCAAGACGCGCTCAACAAAAAAGGCTTAGAGCTACAACATGTCCTCACCCTCAAAGCCCAGATTGTGAGCTTAAAAGACATCCCCGCTGGGAGATTAGTGGGCTATGGGGAAGATTACTATTGTTTGCAAAATACCCGTGTGGGGGTCTTGCCACTAGGCTATGGGGATGGTTTTTCTAAAATTTTGGGCAACAAGGCTTGGGGGCTCTTGCATGGGCAAAAAGTGCCCATCATCGGGGGGGTGTGCATGGATCAATGCTTTATTGATGTGGGCGGTGTAAATGCCCAAGAGGGCGATGAGGTGATCTTACTAGGCGATCCTGCAAGTGGGGCGATGGGGGCTGGGGACATTGCTAAGATTTTAGGCATCATCAATTACGAAGCCATCACCATGCTCACCAAACGCCTCCCAAGGGTGTATTTAGCTTGAAACCTAATTTTGTGCTAGAATGACGATTCCAATTTTATTTGAAAGGGATTTTCATGCGAGCAGTCTTAGAAAAGTTAGAACAAGAGATCAAAGGCGTTAAAAGGGCATGCCGTTTAGCTAAGAGTGTGTTAGAAGAGGGCTTGGAAGTTAAAACAGAGGCTCAAGAATTGCACGCCAAATTTAGCACGCTAGTAGAAGCGCTCACACATGTCAGCAAAGCCCTAGACACGCATTACGCCAGTCTAGAGGACGATACAGCCTTAGAGGAAATGTTGATTTTACTTAAGCGTGTTAGAGCTAGGATCAACACCCCCCTAGCCAGCCTAGAGCAAGCCAGCACCGCTAAGGAAGCTTTAGACTCTCTAGCTAGCCTAGAAAAGAGTGTTTTAGATGTGGAGGGTGTCCTAGTTACCCTAAAAGAACACCCCGCCCTAAACACCCCCACCAGCCCTAAAGCCACGCCTAAAATGGCTAAAAAATATTGCCCCCAGAGCAAAGAGGAGTTGAAAAAATTAGTCGCTGATGAGAGCGTGCATTTGGGGGAGATCGACATTAGCCAAATCACGGATTTAAGTTTTGTGTTTTCGCATGCAAGCGGAGAGGGGAGGGGATATGATGATGATCAAGTTGAGTCTTTCACCCGCCAAAACTTTGAGGGCTTAGAAACTTGGGACACCTCTCATGTAACTAACATGAAAGCCATGTTTTACAAAGCCATCCACTTTAACCATGACATTTCAAGTTGGGATGTGTCTCAAGTAGAGGACATGGAGGCAATGTTTAGGTTGTGTGAAAACTTTAACCAGCCCTTGAATAATTGGGATGTGTCTAGGGTGGAACACATGACTTTTTTGTTTTCAGGTTGTCAAAATTTTAACCAGCCTTTGAATGACTGGAGTGTCTCTAGGGTGCAAGATATGGTGATGATGTTTTATAGATGCGCCAACTTCAACCAGCCCTTAGATCGCTGGGATGTTTCTAGTGTAACGCGCATGGATTGTATGTTTTCAAAGTGTGAAAATTTTAATGTGCCCCTGAATGGTTGGGATACTTCTAGTGCTAAAAATATGCAAGGCATGTTTAGCGATTGTAAGAGCTTTAACCAACCTTTAGATCGTTGGGATGTTTCTAGTGTAACAGATATGAGTAGCATGTTTATGAGTTGCCGAAATTTTAATGGGGCTTTAAATCGCTGGAATGTCTCTAATGTGAGAAATATGCAGAGCATGTTTGGTAGTTGCAACAATTTCAACCAGCCTTTAAATGATTGGAATGTATCTAGTGTGCAGAATATGAAATGGATGTTCAGTTATTGCGTGGATTTTAACCAGCCCTTAGACAATTGGGATGTGTCTAGTGTAGACAACATGGAGCAAATGTTTAGCAGTTGCAAGAGTTTTAATCAAAACCTAGATAACTGGAGAGTCTCTAATCTCAAAGACACAACCCTTATGTTTTCTGGCTGTGATAGCCTTACCAAACGCCCCCGCTGGTATCCAGACTGAACTAGCCCACTCAAGCCCTACATTTTAACCTTGTCTTGGGGGCTACGCCCCCAACTTTTGCTATAATCCCCCCTATGCNNTTGCCCTTAAAACGCTTAAAGGCTTAGGCTATGAAGTGGTGTTGTTAAACTCCAACCCCATCACCATCAACACAGACAAAGCCCTTGCCTACAAAACCTACATTGAGCCCATCAACACGCACAATGTGCTTAAAATTGTCGAGCAGGAGGGCATAGAGGCGATCTTGCCCACAATGGGGGGGCAAACCGCGCTAAATATCATGGTGGAGTTGCACCAGCAGGGGCATTTTGAGGGTGCGCTGAAAAATGTCAGGCTCTTGGGGGCTAAGATTGAGAGCATTTTAAAGGCAGAGGATCGGCGGGCGTTTAAAGAGTGCATGCTAGGCATTGGGCTAGATTTACCCAAAGGGGGGTATGCCTACAGCGAGGAGGAGGCGATCAGTGTGGTTAAAGAGGTGGGCTTTCCTTGTATTATCCGCTCTAGTTTTACTTTGGGCGGGGAGGGGAGTAGCGTTGCCTTTAACATTGAGGAGTTTAGAGACCTAGCCAAATTCGCCCTAGAGGCATCGCCCATCAATGAAATCTTGATTGAAGAGAGTTTATTAGGCTGTAAAGAGTTTGAAATGGAGGTGGTGCGCGATTGCAAGGATAATTGCGTGATTGTGTGCTGCATTGAAAATGTCGATCCGATGGGTATCCACACGGGGGATAGTATCACCATTGCCCCCGCCCTGACCTTGACAGATAAAGAATACCAGCGCATGCGCGATGCCAGCTTTGCAGTTTTGCGGGCGGTGGGCGTGGATACGGGAGGGGCAAATGTGCAGTTTGCCATTAAAGATCGGCGTTTGTTGGTCATTGAAATGAATCCACGGGTTAGCCGTAGCTCCGCCCTAGCTAGTAAGGCGACCCTTTTCCCCATTGCCAAAGTCGCCACGCTTTTGGCTCTAGGGCACACCTTAGAGGAAATTCAAAATGACATCACGCAGAGCACGACCTGCTTTGAGCCCACGCTCGATTACATCATCACCAAGATTCCGCATTTTGACTTTGAGAAATTCCCCCAAGTGGATAGCACCTTAGGCACTTCGATGAAAAGCATCGGCGAGGTGATGGGCATTGGGGGGAGCTTTAAAGAGAGCTTGATGAAAGCCTTAGAGAGTGATTACATCTTAAAGAATTTACGCCCCTTTTTAGAACAGTCCTTAGAGCTAGAGTTTCTTAAAAAGGAGCTACGCCGCCCCAACCCTAAACGCCTACTCTATGCCATGCACGCTTTTAGTGATGGTTTGAGTGTCAATGAGGTGCATGATTTATGCTATATCGATCCTTACTTTTTAAACGAGATAGCCGAAATCGTGCAAGCCCTATTAGAGCTCAAAGAGGCGGATAAAACTTTACTTAGCGACAAAAACGCCCTATTTAGGCTTAAAAGCATGGGCTTAAGCGATTCACTCATTGCCAGCTTTTTAAGTGTGAGCGAGTCAGAGGTGCGAGGGGGTAGAGAGGCACAAGAGTTGCACCCTAAAATGTACCAAGTGGATTTGAGTGCCAATGAGTTTAAAAGCCCCACGCCCTACCTATACAGCACCTACGCCCCCGCCTTCCCCGCCCACACTGTACCTTATCCACATCTCCGAATCCCACGAGACTAGGCATGATCTCGTATGCCGTCCTCTGCTTGAATAAACGA
>NZ_FZLB01000051.1:0-16780 GCF_900196775.1 Helicobacter bizzozeronii | reverse complement strand
TGCCCCTCTTGGGCGTTATCGCTAATAAGCCCCCTGCAGTCCTTGAGCTTGGGGAAAATCGCCCAAGAATAGCGCATAAACCACTCCAAGGGCACTAAGAGGCTAACTAAGAGCTTATGGCCCTTTTTGGGGGTGAGATAGCCAATTAGTTCGCTGGTGAACTGGTTACCCACTTTGCGCCTAGCACTCAAATAACGCAAATCTTTTAAGGATATGGTGCTGGAGGGCACTAGACAGGTGGCTTTTTGGATAATGTGCAACTCGGTGCTCTTGTCGGCTTTTGATAATGGTGTAAATATAATCCTAAAACAAACACCTTGAAAATCCCGGGTTAGCAACCTTGACAAAAATCTAATAAGGGAGAACCAATGGCAACAGCAATCATAAATCTTAGATGTAGAGCTAAAATCTCGCCCTATCCATCGTTACTGATTGTTTCCATCTGCGTTTTTAACCTCTGCTCTGATTCGCTTAAGGGTTCCATACTCTGCTTGACAAGCATCACCACACTGCAATCATCAAAGGTCTTTTCTCTAACGCGCGTTTCTAGGAGAGCTTTTAGAGAATCCTGCACTCCATGATACATGCCAGGTGCACGCGCGACATTCATATAATCTTGCAATGCGGTTACTAGGGCGTCTTCTTTATCGTGGTAAAAGAATTCGCTCGCTCCTTTAGACATCAGCACAAAGCCCGTAAAGTTTTTATCGCTCAACTTGCCTTTAAACACTTTAGCACTCAAAGGGGCATTTTTAGAAGTGGTAAAAATAGCTTCATTGTCAAATTTACCATTTTCAGGATAGTTTGCGACCACTAATTGGCGATCCTTTAACACCCCACAGACTCCATCGCCCAAATGCAATAATAAGAATTGATCGCCATCAATAGCTGTCACAAGTAAGGTGGAAGCAAAATCGTGCAAATCACAGGCTTTATTTTGGATAGCTTGTTGGAGTCTTTGTAAAAGAGTTGGGAGTGTGAAATTAAAGTGCGGAGCAGGAGATGAAGATTCTTGCAACTCTCTTTGTAAGCGCTCTAAGAGTTCTTGTTCTGTGCGCAAGTGTTGTTCTAGGCGTTGCAAACAAGATTGCACGAAGGCAACATCCAGTGAATCTAGGTCTTGGATATGATAAAGGGACTGGGCTTGGAGGGTGTAGATAGAAGGCTGCAGGGTCGCATAGCCCATAACCAACGCAGCCAAGTCTTGGCGTAAAACTTTCTCTAGTGCCACAGCCTCTTGATGGATAGTTTGGCATTGTTCTAAACGCTCTTGCATGCTTTGAAAATCCCGCGTCTGTGTTTCTAGAGTGTTGATATAATCTAAAAGAGCGGTGTGTTTGGGCGCATTGAGAATATCTTGGCTACATGGCTGCTGCGAAGCGTTGGCGTGTGGCAAACTTGCTTTTAAGTTTTCAAAGGCATTTTTAACTTGCGCGCTCTGCGTGGCATAGTCTTCATAAAGTTTGGAATATTGTTGCAAATTCTCTTTTTGGAGTGCAAGCAAGACATCGCGCAAATTTTGCAAAGTATAAGGGGCATTTAGGGTTTGGACTTTCTCCGCCAGTTTGTTTAGGGCGCATTGTAAATTCTCCTCTAAGTGCAAAGTACCATGCTTAATTTCTACAAAACGCGTCATTAACGACACGCATTCTTGCTCTTTAATGCGAATCTCATCTAAGAGTTGTTGTTGGTAAATGTGTAGATGGGTGTTGGCTTGCTTGATCTGTGCTTTAAGCTGTTCGCGATTTTCTTGGTGTTTGGTGCGGGTAGTTGCCATAACTTGAAACAAAGATTTTAAATGTTTCTCATCCCAATTTTCAAACGACACATCTCCTATCTCTTTTAGCAGTAATCTGAAATCTTTAAAACATTGGGAAACATTCCACTCAAGTATGTCTTGATGAGCCTTCATCTCTGTTCGCACATCCTCCAAATGGAAATCTTTTAAATTTTTTGGAAGGGTATGAGTCCATGGCTTAAATTGAAGAGAAGCACTTGAAGCAAGTGCATCTTTCAGGGCTTGGAGTTTATGCTGTGCTTGTTTTTGGGCTTTAGAGCCAAAGAGCCAACGCCACAATCTCTTAAACCACCCTCCATTCTTAATTTTAGTTACTTCTATTCCTATGCCCAGCACGATCGCTTGGTATTTTGATTCAAGAATGGGGCTTTCTTGGGGACTTTGAAGCGTGCAGTGCATCTCTGCGACCTTGCTTTTCAAATCTTTAAGCGTGTTTTCAAGTGCGCTAAACTCAAGCTGGTAATCCTTGCCTTGAAACGCCTCTTGCAATGCTCCAATCTCAGTTTTAATACCTGTCAGGGCATTTAAGATCGGTTCTTGGGCATTATGCCTTTGTTCCTGATCTGTCTGCAAGCGTTTTTGGAGGGTTTGCGTGGTGTCCAATAGAGGCAAGTGCCATGTTTCTTGCCAGTCTTGCACTGCGCGCACTTCCTCTAAAATAGCCTGTAAAATGCTTTCAACATCGCTTTTATTGTGCTGGAGCGTATTTGCCGTTTCTACCGAAAGCTCTTGTAAGGCTTGTATTACACGCTCCAAAATCGCACTACTGGTCTCTTCAGAGCGTGCCATATTAAAATAATGCGTGAAGTTTTCGCGCAGGTCTCGCGCTACAACCTCTATCGTTTTCTGTGCGCCCAAATGGGAAAACCTAGCTAAGTCCGCCCCATCGGCAAGGGCGATCACAGCTATTTCGCCGGGCATATTGTAGGTCGTGGGCTCAGGAGGATAGAATTTATCCTGACATGGAATAGGTGGGGTCTCTAGTTCATGTCCTCTGCCCTGCACAGCATGGCCAATAGCATACCAGTTTTCAGACATTTGCTTCCTCTCAATCATCTATAGACAAAACTTTCGCTCTAAAAAACCTCTAAGAATACCCTCTGAAGAGTATCCTTGCAAATCCAGTTCTACGAAAAGCACGCCACTCTGCCTATTTGTAATATAATGTTCTCAATAAAAACACCTATAAGTTTTCTACCAACACCCCTTTTAGGGGCTACAAATACTTAGACTTTATAGGGTCTAAAATCCCTATAAAGACCGTTGGCTTTGTCAAAAAAACGCGCATTCAGAGGGTGTAACTCGGCTCTGATTTCTGCAGAAGTCGCCTTCTCTAGGCTGTCTTTGTTGCTTTTGAACACCACGCTGTAGCGGAAGAAATCCAACATGGGCTTGAGTTCAAAATTACTGGTGATCTTTTTCAAATTGCTAGCAAAGACGATGAAATGTTGTTCATTGTCCATCGCCAACTCTAAAAACGCCTGCCATTGGGCTAGACCGGTTTTTTTGCTATGCAAATCCTGAGCCTCATCTAAAGAATCGATGAGGATAAAACTCCCCGGAGCGACATTTTCCTCAAAAAGTTGCGCGCTGGTGTGGGTAGCCACAATGCCATAATGTTGCAATTCTGCCATGCGGCTAGCAATTTGCTTGCTGGCGTTATAGTAGTAAAGTTTCTTGCCCAAAGTTTGCAAGTTTTTGCCAATCATCTTCAGCCATGTAATTTGGGCTTCTAAATCATTGCTCACCACTAACAAATGGGATTGGCTGGTGTTGGCAAATTCTAAGACGAATTCTTTTTGCTCATAATCCACATCTACGCCAAGTTGCAATGCCAATCCCTGCACTTTTAAATCTGTGGGCATGTCAATGAGAGTTTCGCCATTGTAGAGCTTATGGGAAACTTTTTGCATGCCTTGTTCTAAGGCGGCTTGGTTTGTTTTTTGGATAAAAGCAGGTAATTTTTCGTTGGCAGCATAGGGGATAGTCATGTGCACATGGTAGATAGGATGCCCGCCATTGTCATTGTAAATCCCCTCTGGGCTTCCCTTAAGCGCACAAGCAGCATCATTGGCTAAAACCGATGCGCTGTCCTCTGCGTCCATTGCCAACGCCACGCGGTTACCTATCTGGGCTTTCATAGATACTGGGATCGCGCTCCCGCGCATAGTTTGGGTTGAAAAGATCAAATGGATTCCATAACTACGCCCTTTTTTGAGTAAGGCGTTGAGTAATTGGCTCACCCGGTCGCTTTCCTTGCCCATGCCCTCTGCAAAGAGCACTTGAAATTCATCGATAATCACCACCATTCTAGGCAAAGATTGTTTGCTATCGTGGCGATAGCCTTTAAAGTCCTTGACTCCGCTTGCCTTGAATATCTCTGATCGGCGTGTCATTTCCCCATTGAGCCACTCCAAAAAAGTGATCCCATAGGGCACAGAAGATTGCACGCTCACCAGCATGGCATGTTCTAAAACGGGGTTAGCATAGGCGTTAAACTCCACGCCTTCTTTGTAATCCAGCAAGAAGAGGCGTAATTCATCTGGAGAATAATAATAGGCAAGATTTTGAATCAGCACATTCAAAAAGTTAGACTTCCCACTCCCGCTACGCCCGCATACCAAAGTGTGGTGTTGGGTTTGATCGCCCCCAATCTCAAAGAGCACTTCCCTATGATCGCTATCCCAGCCAATGGGCACACTCACAATAAAGGTGCTGTTTCTACTCCAAAACTCTTGGGGTCTTTGTAGCGCATCGATTTCGCGTTTGACCTGTTTGCGTTCGATGTAGTATTGTTGCACGGCGTGTGCAAAAGCGTTTAAATGTTCTTGCGCTACGCTAAAATCGTGTACCACTTGCACATTGAGTTGTTCTAAATGGGGGGGCACGGCTTGGAAATTCTCTGCGTAGTTGTATAAACATTGTTGCAGGGCTTTTAATCCTGTGGATGCTTCGCCCTCTTGTGCGCTGTAAATAAAACACAGCACCCCATTAGCCGGCCCATAGCGCACAATTTTTTGCAAATAGCGCAAACTTTCACTATCCAGGGCATCTACCCCGCTCAAAAACAAGGCGCGTACTTCCAAAATGTCCGGATTATTGCGGTTAAAATGCATGAAATCCTTGTAATTGGCCAATTTCTCTTGTAGATTGACTTTCAGGTAGCTGTAAAGGCTTTTTAAAGCTTCTTTGATCTCATCACCCTCTGTGAGAATCTTTTGTTTGTAGATGAAGTCGTTGTCTTTTTTAAGCAATCTTCGTGCTAGGGCAAAAATGCCCCCAAGACTGAGCGCATCTACCAAGACCACTTCTAAATGTGTGAGGGGTACGGCTGAGATCAAGCGCATCAGAGCTTCGCGCATAAAACGCGGGGTTTGTTCGCTATCTCCATAAAGGGTAGGAGGTGGGAAGGCATAGGATTTGGGCGTATAAAAGGGCTCAAAACTCTCATTGGCATGCGCATCGCGTACTTCATACAAGCCCACAGCCAAAAAGTCCGGGTATTGTTTGCCATGGTTGGCATGCAATTCTCCGCCCAGTTGGGGTTGAATCGCACGCACCTCCTTAATGCGATCCTGCACCCTGTGTAAATTCTCTTGAATCCTAGACATGGGCGCGTTTTCATAGCGCACGCCCTTAAGAGCCCGATCTAAATCTTGTAAAATAGTGTCCATGTTTTTCCTTGAAAATTGGTATTGGGTATAAAATTGGTGTGTGCAAGGCTGGCTTGTGTAGCCTTGAGTCTCTCTGCTTGCAAGGGGATCATAAAATCCCCGTTTTAAGTTGTTCTGCTGTACTCTGCCATAGTGGGTATCCTTTCGTGTGGGGGACTTTGAGGAGAATTTCTTCACGCACTAATTGCATTGTGCCTAAAGGTGGGTTGCCATCAAAATGCCATAAATAACCCTTAGGGGTGATGCCCTTGTTGATTTGTAATTGCTCCTCCTCATTGAAGAGTTCTTGTAAAGAGGGGCGTTCCTCCAAGGCTTTTTGTAGGGCTTTGAGCGCGCGGAAAGCCAACATGGGTTTTTCCTCTCCCAAGTGTTCTAAACCTATGGTCGTGGAAAAAACGGCGGGGAAAAGGGGGAGATTCCACTCACTCCAAGGAATGTCAGAGCTTTTTGCGACAAAACTTTCCTTATGCCTTTGTAAAAACTCCTTGTAGTTTTCATTTGCCATTTGGATTTGAGTTATCTTAAACTTGGGGTCTAGGCGTTTTTGTAAGGCTTCTAGGCGCGCAAACAAGGCCTGGAGTCCGGGTGGTGGCATGGGTGGGGGTCTGTTATATTGTTTTTCAATGATGTTGATAGCCTGACTGGAGCGCCGACACAGCTGGCTATGTTCTTTGTTATAGGCAAGTAACAAGCTCTTGCTTTGTTGGTAGGTTTCCTGCAAGATTTGGGTCTCAATGCGTTTAACCTGCTCTGTATAGATCTCTAGGGCTTGTTCTAAAAGGGCGACTTTTTGCTCCCATTGTTCGCGTATGGCGATCGCCTCTGCAAGATCTGCCTCTGCTGCTGCCTCATCTTCTTCATCAGCCATGGCCAAAGCCGCTTCGCAGGCTGCCTCATAAGCTCTAGCTGCTGCTAGTCCCTCTCTAGCTTGTCCTAAGAGATTCTCCGTGTTGCGTTTTTCCTCGCATATGGCCTCATAGTATTCCTGCAATTCCTGCAAAAAATCATGTCTTTTTTGGTGCAGGTCATCTCTAAAAAAGCACACCTGCGTGATGGCTTGGCATGCCTGCTCTGTATCTATTTTAACGGGCATGCTAACCGCCTAAACCAAACACTCAGAAAGTTAGAGCGTGCGATCCAAATTGTTAGGACGACAATCCATGTTTTCCCTCACGGGTTGATACTCTGGGCGCGCTTGACCAAATCCCTAGCTTCATCTAGGCGATTTTCAATGATCTGTTTGGTGTTGCGGATTTCATATTCCAAATTTTCCAAGTGATTGGTCAAATTGCACATGGGGTGAAAGACTTCCACACTTAGTTTATGCCCTAACTCGTCATTCATCGCCTCTAAAAATTGCGTTTCTAAACTCTGCAAAAACGCCGTGATACCATCATAATGCATGTATGCTCCCTAACTCTCTAGTTTTTTGACAAACATTTCAAAAACCAATAAGGGGGTTTTTGTGTAGGTGTCTGTGTCCAAAAATAAGACTTTTTGGGTCGTGTTGTCTAGCAAGTAGTAACCTCCATAGCCATCGCTCCCAAAGACAATCTCCCCCTCTTGCAAATGCTCCTTGAGCGTATCCATGAAAAACACGAAAAGACATTTGCCCTCTGTGTTGAAGTTGAGCACATTTTTAAAGTGGTAAGTGTTACTACCGATGGAAAAACTGCGCTTGGGGGGGATCGCGTTGTTAGTCTGTTTGAGAAATTCTACAAACGCCGGGCTAAAATTTTGGTGGCAAAACTCTTGAGCGGCTTGCAAGCTTTCCTCTTGTAAGGGGATCACAAAATCCCAATTTAGGTATTGAGTTGTGGGGCTATTTGTTTCCATAGTGGGTATCCTTTCGTGTGGGGGACTTTGAGTAGAATTTCTTCACGCACTAATTGCATTGTGCCTAAAGGTGGGTTGCCATCAAAATGCCATAAATAACCCTTAGGGGTGATGCCCTTGTTGATTTGTAATTGCTCCTCCTCATTGAAGAGTTCTTGTAAAGAGGGGCGTTCTTCTAGGGCTTTTTGTAAGGCTTTGAGCGCGCGGAAAGCCAACATGGGTTTTTCCTCTCCCAAGTGTTCTAAACCTATGGTGGTGGAAAAAACGGCGGGGAAAAGGGGGAGATTCAGCTCGCTAAAGTCAACTTGAAAGGCATTGTCTGTACTTGCAATAAACTCTTCCTTGTGCTCCTCTAAAAATTCTTGATACTTGGTATTAGCCGCCTGGATTTTGGCTTCTTGCAAAGCGGGTTCTAATTGTTGGCGCAATTCTTGCCAATACTCAGAAAGTTGTTGTGTTTGGGGCGGAGGAATGCTGTATTGCTCCTCTATAATGCTAGCTGCTTCATTAGAGCGCCGGCAGAGCTCGTTATGCTCTTCATCATAGGCAAGTAACAAGCTCTTGCTTTGCTGGTAGGTTTCCTCCAAAATTTGACTCTCGATGCGCTTGATCTGCTCGGTATAAATCTCTAAAGCCTGTTCGAGCAGAGCAACTTTTTCTTCCCATTGTTTGCGCTTATTAGTGGCTATGGTCAGGGCGGCCGTAGCCGCGGCTACGGCCGCCATAGTCCAAGGTTCCGGAGTTAGCCATGCAAGCATAAGCAAATATTTGCGATACTCCTCAGTTTTTCTAGCATCCTCTAGCCCCGCCCTAGCCTCCTCTAACAACCTTCTAGTGTCAAGACATTCCTTACAGATCGCCTCGTAATATTCCTGCAATTCTTGCAAAAAGTTACGGGTTTTTTGGTGCAACCCGTCTCTAAAAAAGCGCACCTGTGCGATGACTTGGCGCACCTCCTGCGTATCGACTTGGACTGGCATGTTAGCGCCCTAGATACTCTCTAGCTTCTTGGATTTTGCGCCTGAGCCAGCGCACTTGTTCGGTGGCTTCGGCATCAAAGCGTTTTAAAAACGCTTCTAAATCCTTAAGCACTTCTTCAAACTCCAAATACTTGGGGTCCGCCCAAGTCTCTCCTAGTGTGCGGAAATGTGTGTTGAGATCATTGACCATGTCGTTGAGATCGTCCATGAAACGCTGTAGATGGTTGGTAAAATCCTCTGTTTCATCGGGGTTAATCACTGCTTGTGCCATTGTGTTCCTTTGTTTTAAATTTTTTCTCCATCCCGCCCAACCACCACTTTATTATTGATTGTCCTCTAGCCCGTGGGGTTTGGTGTCCCCCTGAGTGGAAAACTTCCTATCCGTCCTGCGCGCCTCTTGCACCGGCACTTCTGGTTTGGGTGTGCGCTTGCCTTTTAGGGCATCTTCATATGGCTTGAGATTCTCTTGGTGGAATCTTTGGATTCCACTAAGGTCTTTGGGCTCCTCCTCTGGCTCCTCTAAGCGCACCTGAGGGGTGCACTGTTTGCTTAAATCCACATTGGTGGAGAGCCATAAATTGCCATCTTCTAGCTTGTTGCCGGCAAAATCCTCTACACTGCATTTCAAATGACAATCCATATTCAAGAGGTCTAGCACCACACGCACGCTTCTAGCATTCCATACACTCTTTTCCAAGCGTTCTTTAAAATGGGGGCTGTTTAACACGATTGTATGCTTACCCACTTTGTTGATCCAGGCAAAGGCGTAGTCTTTGGGGGCGTTGGGGTCAATGTTGTAGTGTTCCTCAAAGGCTTCCCAAAAATTCGGCTCAATGTCCTCAAAATGCGCTTTTTGGCGGTTGAGACTCACGATGCCCTTATCAGTGTATCTAAAGACACACACGCGATCATCTAGCAACACAAACATATAAGCATATTGCATGGCCACTCCTTAATCTAAATGGATGTCGGGGCTTTCAAAAAGCAATTCCCCATCACCAGAGAAAACGCCCACCTTGAGCGTGCTCGCATTCACCGCACAAACTTTCACCTGATGGGTTTCATCGTAGTAGCGATCTAGACGCACAGAACGCCGTTTAGCCTCGTGGATAGGGAAATCGCTTGAGAAGGCTTTGGGCTTGTCGGTGTAGTTAAATTCTAAGGTATCTGCCATGACATAGTCTAAAAAGTCTACCCACTCGCCCACTTTAATGCGATCACGGCTGATCTCCACTTTAAACAAGCCGTAATCATCAATACCCAAGTGGAATTTAAACTTAGGTCCTTCCTCTGATTCTCTTTCTTGCAACACGCGAATCCCCCTTGGGCGTGGGCGGCTATCTAGTAGCCCAAAAACCACGCCGGTTTTACAAGTGGGTTTGAAGTGGCTTTTTTGCTCTGGATTCCGACCGGTGAGTTGCTTGATTTTTTCATCGGCTTCTGGTGTGCCTAGGGGTGGGTAGAGCTCAAAGTCCATTTCCTCGCTCTCCTGTGTGCCCACCACGCTTGCTTGGTATTCCTTGTAGCGCGCCTTTTCCTTTTCAATGTGTTCTAAGAACAGCTCTTTGACAATGGGTGAACGGCTGGTATTCCCGCCTAAGAAAATGTGCAATTTGTTCAATTTTTTCATCTTTTTGGAGGCAAGCTCTAAGGCGTGGAAGAAGTTATCTACTCCCTTGCCAATTTCCTCTTTGAGAATGCGGAGCAATTTGGCATAGTCGATTTTGAGCTCAATCGCATGCCTAGCTCCATTCTTATCCAAAAGTTGGATTTTTTTGGTCTCCTTCTCTAGTTCGTCATCCAAATGATCTTCTTGCAAGCCCTCCACAAAGCCGCGCAGATACTCTACCAAGTCTTGTAAATTGCGCTTGCCCTCGCGTGAATTATCCAAAAGCCCCCTGAGTGCTGCCGAGTCCACGCCCTCATAATTGGGGGTGGCAATGGCGATTTGCTTGCTTAGCAACTGCGAAAAGTTTTC
The DNA here is from genome assembly GCF_900196775.1 of Helicobacter bizzozeronii. Classification (NCBI taxonomy): domain Bacteria; kingdom Pseudomonadati; phylum Campylobacterota; class Epsilonproteobacteria; order Campylobacterales; family Helicobacteraceae; genus Helicobacter; species Helicobacter bizzozeronii. Next base: position 6,514 of record NZ_FZLB01000051.1, on the reverse strand, counting down.
TGGCTCCTCAAAGACCTTAGAGGCAAGCAATTCCAAGAGATTTTCCCCGCCTAGATATTTCATCCCCTCCGCTCCAAAGTGGGAGATGTCAAAGCCAAAGGCTTTTTCTGCGCTCCTCTCCCAAATGCCAAAGTCAAAATCTGTTGTCCCGCCCCCAAAATCAAACACCCCATAATTGACAATGCCACAATCTGGGCGCGCAAATCCAAAGGCTTGTAAAGCGGTGATCGCATAGGCAGCCGGCTCACTAGCCCTAAGCTCCACGCTTAATTGGTGTTTGTCCTCATCAAACACCCCATTGGGTAGGGATTTTCTCAAACCCTTTTCAAAACTTTGGCGGATTTTTTCGGCTTGCTCTTTCTCGTATTTAACCGGGTAGGAGAGAAAGTATTTCAAATGCACCCCGCTATTCATGTTGTTGATATAGCGCCCCAAAATGTAAGCATAAAACTCAATGGGGTCATTGTTCGTGCATGCCATGAAGTTGCCCAAATCCCATGTGCGCCCATCGTTGAGATAATCTAGGTCTTTTAAGCGGATCTCATAGTGCGCTGTGCCTGCCCATTGTTTGAGTTTGTAAAAAAAGCGGTAGTAGTCATTCCCCTTTGCTTCTTTAAACTCGTTAAAGGCGGTGTGGGCGGTGGTGAGGTCATTCACTTCTGTAAAGGGGCGGTGTTCTAGCGCGCCATAGTCGTTTAAGAATTTTTGGTGGCGGCGGAACTCAATGATGGTGGGGTTTTCAAAATCCTTATCGCTCACTTCCTTAAAGGCTTCTTGGGTGCCAATGGAAATGAGGGTTTTTCTGCCCGAATCGTCCAAATATGCGGCAGTGGTGCTTTTAGTGCCAAAGTCAATGGCGACTTCGCTGTGTTTGATGTCCACGCTGGGGTGGCGCGCGTTCAATTCCTTGTCTAGCTCAAAGTTGATCGCCTTGTTTTTCTTGCCCTCTTGTGCAAAGGGGTAAATGTCCCAATGCCCTTGGTTAGGATCTTCTAACAAAGACAGAGAGTAGGGGTGCATCCCAATGGCGCGGTGATCCACTTTTAAAAGCCACTCGCTAAAATCTTGGGTGGGGACATGGATAGTGGCGTGGTTAGTGATCTGCTCTAGGGTGTCTACAAACTGCTTGGAGATAAAGGGGGTTTTGCCCCTCTCCCATGTTTGCATTTCCTTAACATAGCTCAAAAACTCAGGCGAACCGATGCAATCATCTTCGGGTTTGACATTGGAGATGATCTTTACCAAGCGCACAAAGCGTTCCCGTTCCTCATCGCTAAGATCGGCTTGGAACTTGACATAGCCCTCTTTTAAATCCTGCACTTTTCTTTGTGCCTCGGCTAGCGCGTTTTTCAAGTCCTGATTATGCGCTTTGGCGATTTTTCTAAACTCCTTAGCTAGGGGGTGGTTGCTAGGTAAGGCTAGATTTTTAACGCTCAATCTTGTTTTCATGTTCATAGTTGTCCTTTGTGTTGATTTGTGTTTTGATTACTTCACGCTCACAGAGCTGGCGTGCTTGACCTTGCCCTTTTGCTTATAGCCTTGAAAATGCACTTGGGTGATTTTACCTTGAGTGGGCATGCTCTGATCGAGTTTGCGGCAGAGCCCCGAGTTATAACTCTCCCCCTCTTGCACTCTCAGGCGTTCCAGCCCCATTTTTTCGCCCACTAATCCAAAGAGGGTATCAAAAAATTCTTGGAGCTGGGGGTTATCCAAATCCCCCTTATTCTTGCTACATTGTTCCGCAATATCCTTAGCGAGTGTGTCTAGGGTATAATCCAAGTCCGCATAGATGTCATAGAGGAACTCCTCTAAATGGCGCACCACTAGAGAGGGGATAGAGCCTTGCTTGGCGATCTCAAAGAGCTCTTTGAGGGGCTCAAAATCCTTATAAGCTTGTGCCTGTTTTTGCGCATCAGCGACTTCTTGGTCTTTGTCCTTGACTTTTTGCTCCTCCTTATCTAGTTTGGCTTGTAGCTCATCTCTTTCGTCTTTCAGGGTTTGGTAATCGATATCGAGTTGCTCTTTTTCCTTTTGCAACCTGTTTCTTTCGCCTTCTGCGTCCTCTTTTTGTGTCTGTAGCGTTTTGGCTTGGGTTTCAAAGGTTCTGCTTTCCGTTCTAAGTTCGATAATCTTACGATCACGCTCGCCCAACTCTCCTTCTAGTCTCTTTACCTCAGCTTCTGCCATTTCTAGATCGCCCTTCAGCCCGCTAACTTTGCCCGCTTTATCCTTCCACTCTTTGCACTCCTCCTTGAGTTTTTTGATCTTGTCCTTGAGTTTTCTCTTTTTGTTTGCCATGTCGTCCTTTTCCTCCCAGTCCTCCATTTCTAGCTCTAAGGCTAGGGTATTTAGCACTTCTTCTAGTGCCTTTTGTGTGTTTTGTGCTTGCGTGTTTTGGCGATTTTTTAGGCATTGGAACGCCTCTTGAATCTGTGCCTCTAACTCCTCTTGTTCTAACTCCTCACTGCAGATGCCCAACTCCGTTAAGATACGCCTAACAGCCTTGCGTACTTTTTCTAACTTTACCAAGCTTCCTTGATCAGGTTGCTGGTATCCTTCTGCCTTTTGCGGTTCTGTTTGGTGTTTAAGGTCATTCGTGGTGTCTTGATGGGTTTGCCCCAAGCTCATGGAACATGATCTTGATAGTTCTGGGTGTTTCGACACCACTGCCTCCCCATTGCCAAACCTACCTGTTTTATGCACGACCTCATGCAAATGCCCTTGTTCATCTTTAATGCGTAAAATCAATTCATAGCCAACCATCTGTTTCCTTTCCAAAAAGTTTTGTTGTTTAGTTCTGCGTGTTTGCATGTTCTAACTCATGGGTTCTCCTTGTTGGCGCGGAGTTTGCGCGCAAGTAAGATCAAGGGACCGCACCGGTGATCGGGGATTTTCTCTCCCTTGTTATCCTTAGGGATTTCTAGGGCATTGCGATCCAAGGCAAGACTAGCCGGGTGTGTGTGCAGCTGCAAATGTGCTGGAATCGTTCTTGCAAAGAAATAAGCTAGGGCTTGATTCAAACCCTCTAGCTTGAGATCAAAATGGGGGGCAATGGATAAATGGCTGGGGATTTCTAGGGTTTGATCGCTTAAAATCACAAAAGCATGCGCTTGGTTAGGCTCTAGGTGTGCCTTCTCTGCTAGCCACTCCCAAAAGTAGGGCTTGAAGTCCTGCCACAAGCTGTTATGCCGTGTCAATGCCTCAAACCCCTCCGGTTTAAACTCTCCTGCCCCAATTTTATGGTTTTCATATACGATTAAAAAGCCCGCCATATACTCTCCTTTAATTTACGGATTTTACAATTCTACCCTTTTGAGCGCGCTGAGATACGCCCCACTCTCTAGCCCCTCTTGTGTAGCGACCACAAACTCCAAAGCGCTCGGGCTCACCAAGCGCACAAACACAAAGGCATGCGCATTGGCAATACCTGTTTCTAGGCTCTTTTTAGAGATTGCTCCATCGCTAATACTCAGGTTTTGCGTGCTCGCGCTGGCTTGGGAAGTGTAATAGAGCTCAAAATGGCTTTCTGAAGCATCTATGAATTTTACCCATGTGTGGTAAGCCTGTTTTCTATCAAGCAGAACTTCAAATTGTCCCCTGCGTGCCCTGCCCACATAGTATTTAAAAGCAATGTTTTGTTTGACATTGCTATCAATGACCTGAATCGTCCCACCTTTGCGTGCCCTTAGCAACCCAAAAGCCACGCCCGTTTTGCCATTGGGTTTTTGCAAATCCGTACCCCCTAAGGGCTTGTGCAAGACGAAGTTAAAACCCTCTTGAGAGAACTGCGCGATTTTTTCTAAAAAGAGCTCTTCTACAAAAGTGGATTTGCTAGAATTGCCCGCTAAGAAAATATGCAAAGTGTCAATATCCATCGCCCCATCGCCCCCTTGTTCGAAATACACCTCTACGGCGGACACAAAATCATAAAAGAAATTCTCCACCCCTCTTTTGATGCGCTCTTTGAATAAGGCTAATATCTCCCTAGCACTAAAATCTAGGCTCACTCCAGGTATAGAAGATCCATGTCGATCAAAGAGCATTAAAGATAATTCCCCTTCATCTTCAAAATCCCTCCCCTCCCAAAGGGGACGCAACTTTTCCATCAGGCTTTTGGTGTTGGTGTGCGCCTCTTGTGAATTATTGATTAACACCTCACTCCCTAAAAATCCTTCCCCTTCTGCGGGTTTTCTAATAGGGATTTGTTTTTCTAGCAATAAATCCTTATTGCGCTTAAAGATTTCAAAACTCGCCAACTCTAACAAATTTTCCCCACCTAAATAGCGATCCCCTCCACCTCCAAAATGCTCTAAGGTGTAATCATAGCGACTATGTTCGTCCGCACCTTGAAACAGACCAAAGTCAAAATCTGTAGTCCCACCTCCAAAGTCAAACACCCCATAGAAAATACGCTCCTCTTGTGTCGGGTTAAACCCATAGCCCTCCAAAGCCATGATCGCATAAGCGGCTGGCTCACTCGCGCCCGCTTCTACTTTGAGTTGCTTGACTACGCCTTGATCGTGCAGGGCTTTGGGTAAAGATTTAGCTAGCCCTTTTTTAAAGCTCTCTAAAATCATGTTGCGCACTTCTAGCTCATAAGTTACGGGGAAAGAAAGTAAGTAATTTAGAAAAATCCCATGGTGTTGGTTGTTGATATAAAGCCCTAAGTAGTAGGCGTAAAGCTCAATGGGGTTTAAATCGTCTTTTTTTACATCTAAACTCCCCTTCACTTCAAAATGTGCTTTTTGCTTGTCTAAAATTTGCAATTTTTCGTATTTATTGCCTGCCCATTGCTTGAGCTCGCTAAGATAGGCGTTATACTCGCTGGAGGGACTACCCAAAAATGCGCTATAGGCGGTGTGAGAAACATTCACATCGTTCCATTGTGTCTTAGGACGACCTGTTTGGGCTTTGTAGCTTTTAAGAAAGCCAGTTAAGTTATTAAAACTAATGATAGTGGGGTTTTCATACTGGTTTTTCTCAATCCTAGCAGAAAAATCCCCCAAGCCCACACGCATGGGTATGACTTGGTTTTGGGTTTGATAAACCACCACGGTACTAGTCGTTCCAAAGTCGATCCCCACTACACCCTCTTTAATATCTGCTTTGGGGTTTCTAGCCATTAAGGGGGGTTCAAAACCCACCCGCACCTTCCCACCTTGTAACAAATACGCCACATCCCAGAGTTCCCAAGAACCCCGATTAGCATCACTTAAAATCTTGGAGTCATACTCTTTAATGTCCGCACGGATTTTATCGGCGTTGATTAGCGTATTGATAAAGGCATTAGTTTCTCCTCTTGCTAAAGGGTCGTCTTCACCCACAGACAGATTCCTGATGGCTCTGATAGTTTTCTTGGCATCGTTGTGTCTTCTGTAAAATTCCGCCCCTATGGCTAGCACAATCAAAGCCCCCAACACCCCCACCACGATTGTCCAAAGTTTGAAGATGAGGGTTAAGATAATAGCCACACTTGACAAACCCACTAAAGCTGTTGCTACCACCAAAAAAACCTGCTCTCCTGATGCACCACCCTCCTGTTTGCTACTCTTAAGTGCCTCCATAAAGACTGCCTTAATCCTCTGTTGTAAATCCCCTCTCTTTGTTTTGGCTAATTTGAGTGCTACCATCGCCGTTGCAATACCTAACATCAATGTCAAAATGAATAATACCCACATGTATTCTCCTTTAAATTTTCACCACAGATTGGCGTTTGACTTCACCGGTTCTAGCGTGTTTAAAGCCTCGTAAGAGCACCTCTGCAATCGCTCCGCTAGAATGCGTGCTAGAGTGGTGGCGTTGGTGTTTGGTGGGGTCGTAAGTTTGCCCCACTTCTAGGGGGTCTAGCTTGTAGGGGGTGGCTTTTGCATAGTAGCCAAAGAGACTATAAAAGATTTCTACCAAAATTTGCGCCCCCTCTTTGTTTTCCTTAAGGGCGTTGTTGGTGTAATCCCACAGCATTTCAATATTTTTGCCCTGCGTGCCAATCACCACAAAGGCAAGCGGATCGCCCTCTTTAAAGAGATTGCTTAACCCCTGCTTGAGAGAGGCAGGTAAAGTTAAAAACAATGCATATGCTTTGATCTTGTGTTTTTCTAACTCTGCTTGGGCTTGCTTTAATGCCTTGTGTGTGTGTTCTAATTCAGCTTGCTTTTGTCTATCTGCCTCTTGCAGGTTGAGCAAGTCTTGCTCTAAAGTGGCTAGCTGGGTTTTATAGCCCTGCAATTCTGCTTGCACTTTCTGCATTTCTTGGCGCGCTCTTTGCTCTGTTGCCTCTATTTGCTCTAAAACTGCCTCATTGGAGCTTGCAAACATCTTTTTTAACCATGCAAACATTGCCTCTTGCACCTCTTCATCTTGGAGTAAGTCTAAAAATTGGGTTTTTAGGGGGTTTTCTGACATAAATAGCCTTTTTTAAGAGATTAATGGACAAATTTAGCCCGTTTCTAGGGGGTTGATACGCCAAAGTGGTGGCGTGGATAAAATCTTTAGAGGGGTTGGTTTTGTTGGGGGG
>NZ_FZLB01000009.1:0-32277 GCF_900196775.1 Helicobacter bizzozeronii | reverse complement strand
GGGGGGGGGGTGAAAGTCTTAGGGGGGCAAATATCCTTTTTTAGCACGCCATTAGAAAGGATACCCACAGGAAGACCCGCATGGGCGAAGTGGGCATAGAGTGCGCTATTTTCATGGAGCATAAAAATTCGATCGTAATTTTTAAGTTTTGCCTCAAGAGTGGCTAGAGCGTATTTATCCGGGGGATTTGGGTGGCCTAGAAGTTGGCTACATAGTGCCCTTATCCCTCTTTTCTTGGGGGCCGGTCTGTATTCAATATGATTTCTTAAAAACTTATATTTGGCTTGGCAGGTCTTTAAAAAAGGGGCTAAATAATCGCTATTCCATGTCCAAATTGACGCATTGATCAAGATGTCGCACGCAAAATTCTTAGCAAAATGGGTGTAATCCTCAAGCTCCCCTAACCAACCTTTTTGGGTGTCATGGTAAATATGGAATTCGATCACATAGAGATTAGGGGCAATTTCAATAGATTCTCTATGGATGCCCCCACTACTTATGGATTCCCTATGCCCATCGCGTTTGATAGACATGGCCACCCCAGCATGGTTAAAGGTGTCGCTAGTGATCACAAAAACACAATGCCCAGCCTGGGCCAGCGCATAGGTCAGCCCATAGTCAGCCATAGCCGTGCCCGTTTGCAAGGGATAATATTGCTCGGTGCAATAAAGAAAGTTCATTTAGAGCCTTTGTATCAAATTGCCATGTTGAAAATTGTGAAATTTTGGTGGCAGTATAGCCCTTAAATACTTTGGTTGTGATTAGATAGTCTTTCAGCTCTTTGCTCTTGCAAAAAGCCATACTTGTTAAACTTTTCTTGGTCATAATTGTGCTTTGTGGACTTTGCAAAAGGCACAATGATTATAGCTCAATAAAAGATTGGTGCGCTTTGAGCGTTGCAGAACTCTCCCCCCCCTTGCCCCCTCCCAAAGGCGACTAGGCTACATCATGCCGCCCATGCCTCCCATACCGCCCATGCCACCCATATCAGGCATTGCAGGAGCGGGTTTATCTTCTTTTACTTCATGCACGGTGGCTTCAGTCGTCAAGAGCAAGCTAGACACAGATACGGCGTTTTGCAAAGCAATGCGCGCCACTTTAAGAGGATCGATGATACCCGCTTTAAACATATCTACATATTCGCCATTGCTCGCGTTAAAGCCAAAATGCGCTTCTTTGTGTTTTTCCACTTCATTGACCACCACGCCGCGATCATAACCCGCATTAGCTGCGATTTGGGCTAGAGGGGCTTTAATGGCGCGCTTAATAATTTCATAGCCCACTTTTTCATCTTCATGCAATTCTAAATGCACTTTTTGAGCCGCACGAATCAAAGCCGCGCCCCCACCAATCACAATGCCTTCTTCAACAGCGGCTTTTGTAGCAGACAAAGCGTCATCTACGCGATCTTTCTTTTCTTTCATTTCCACTTCAGAAGCCGCACCTACTTTGATCACCGCCACGCCACCGCTGAGTTTAGCCAAGCGTTCTTGCAGTTTCTCTTTGTCGTAGTCGCTGGTGGTGGATTCGATTTGGGTTTTGATCTGGGCAATGCGATCTTTCACATCGTGGGCTTTGCCTTTGCCATCTACAATCGTGGTGTTGTCTTTGTCAATCACAATGCGTGCAGCCACACCTAGATCGTTCACATCGGCATTTTCTAAGGTTTTGCCCAGCTCTTCAGAGATCACTTGCCCGCCTGTAAGGATCGCGATGTCTTTGAGCATTTCTTTACGGCGATCGCCAAAGCCCGGAGCCTTGACCGCTGCCACATTGAGCACACCCCTTAATTTATTCACTACTAAAGTAGTAAGGGCTTCGCCTTCGATGTCCTCAGCGATGATCAAAAGAGGTTTGCTCTCTTTCATGGTGCGCTCTAGCAAGGGCAAAATGTCTTTCATGCTAGAGATTTTTTTATCAGTGAGCAGAATATAAGCGTTTTCTAGCTGGGTGGTCATTTTTTCGGCATTGGTAACAAAGTAAGGAGAGAGATAGCCGCGATCAAATTGCATACCCTCAACCACATCGAGTTCGTCCTCAATTCCCTTCGCTTCCTCAACGGTGATCACGCCATCTTTGCCCACTTTTTCCATCGCATCGGCAATGAGTTTTCCGATTTTTTCATCAGAGTTAGCCGAGATGGTGGCTACTTGGGTGATCTCTTCCTTACCGCCCACTTTTTTGCTAGATTTTTTGAGTTCAGCAATGATCGCCTCGCTAGCTTTATCCATGCCTCTTTTAACTTCAATGGGGTTAGCTCCAGCGGTGATATTGCGTAGTCCTTCTTTGAAAATGCTATAAGCCAAAACGGTAGCCGTAGTAGTGCCATCTCCAGCGGCATCAGCAGTTTTGCTCGCCACTTCTTTAACCAGCTGTGCGCCCATGTTGGCTACAGGGCAGGCTAGCTCGATTTCCTTAGCCACACTCACGCCATCTTTAGTGATGCTAGGCGCGCCATAGCTTTTTTGAATCAACACATTGCGCCCTCTTGGTCCCATCGTAACTTTGACCGCATCATTGAGTTGTTTCACGCCTTCAAAAAGTTTGTTGCGTGCGTTGTCTGAAAATTTGATTTCCTTAGTTGCCATTGTGTGTCCTTTTTTTGAATGTTGTTATAAATGTGGGAGCACGCAAAAACAGCGTGCCAGATTTAATTAGTGGCTATGGCAGCAATCGCCCTCGTGCTTGTGATCACCTTTTTTATGCCCGTGCTCATGCCCATGGCAGCAAGAATCCACCACACCGAGCACATCCTCAAGCTCTAAAACCATAAACTCTTTCCCGCCTAGCACAATTTCAGTGCCTTTGTATTTACCAAAAGCCACGACATCGCCTTCTTTAAGGCATTTACAGCCTTCGCTGATTTTATGACTCACCGCTTTAACAATACCCATTTGGGGCTTTTCTTTAGCGTTGTCCGGAATGATAATCCCAGAAGCGGTTTTCTTTTCTTCCTCTAGTCTTTCAACTAGCACTCTCTCGCCTAATGGCTTAAACATGTTGTCTCCTTAGTCCTAAAAATTAGCACTTAAAAAATTAAGTGCCAAATAATAGCAAAAATTTTTGCGTAAGTCAAGAGTTATTTTAAAATTAAAATATTTTTTTCAATATATATTAGCCACTTAGACTAAAGATATATATTGTTTATCATATAAATATTTGTGGGGGGCAGAAAAAGCCAAATACAAGCTCTCTTATGCTAAAAACCCAATATGATTAGCGCGCAATCCTTAGAGCAACTCAAACAAGTTATCGACATTGTAGAAGTGGTGCAAGGTTACATCGAGCTCAAGAGGGCAGGGATCAATTACCAAGCGATCTGCCCTTTCCACAACGAAAAAACCCCCAGTTTCATTGTCAATCCCCAAAAAAATTCCTTTAGATGTTATGGGTGCTCCAAATCGGGCAATGCGATCACCTTTGTGATGGAGTATGAAAAATTGGATTTTGTGGGGGCGGTGCAGAAGTTGGCTGACAAATTCCGCGTGCCCCTAGAATACACCCACAAGACCCAGCAAAATACCCAAGAGTGGGATTTATTGGAGCTCATCACACGCTTTTATCAAGATCAGTTGGCATCAAACCCCACAGCCCAAGAGTATTTGCAAAAAAGGGGGGTTAGCCCCTCTAGCGTGCAAGAATTTAGATTGGGGTTTTGCCACCCTAGAGCCCTAGAGGATTTTATCACCAAATACCATTTGGATCGTTCCATGCTGATCCAATTAGGCGTGCTAGCCCAGTATGGGGGCAAGAGTTATGCCCGCTTTGCTAACCGCTTGATCTTCCCCATCCACAACCCCAATGGCAAGATCGTGGGCTTTGGGGGGCGGATTTTGGATACTTTAGACACAACCAAAGTAGCAAAATACATCAATTCGCCCCAAACCCCGCTTTTTAATAAATCCAAGCTTTTATATGGCTATTTCTTAGCCCGTGAGGCGATTTTAAAACAAAAGCAGATTTTAGTAACAGAGGGGTATTTAGATGTGATCTTGTTGCACCAAGCAGGGATCAAGCATGCCGTAGCCACTTTGGGGACAGCTTTAAGCGAGCAACATTTGCCTATTTTAAATCGGGGCATGCCCTCGGTCATTATGGGCTATGATGGCGATCGCGCCGGTCATAGTGCGGCTTTGAAGGCTAGCCAGCTGTTAGCCAAAGAGCTTAAAAGCGGGGGGGTGGTGGTTTTTGAAAACAACTTAGACCCCGCTGAGATGGTCGCTAGTGGGCAGATTAAACGCCTCCAAGAGTGCCTAGCCCAGCCGATGAAGTTTATTGAATTTGTGTTGAGGGGCATTAGAGAACAGCACGACTTGAACGACCCTTTGCAAAAAGAACAAGCCCTTAAAGAGGCTCAAAATTTTTTGCACGATCTCCCCCTAGTGGTGCAAGAGGACTATAGACAAATGACAGCCCATTTATTAGAAATCCCCCAAAGTGGCTTGATTGGGCTTAAAAAGCAAAAGCCCCCCGCCCCTAGCCCATCGGGCGAGCGCGCCATTTTAGATCCTTTAGAAGAGGTCTTAATCAAATACATGGCTTTAGATCATGGCTTGATCCAAAATGCCTTAGACTTTGTCCAGGTGGAGAGTTTCAGGCATTGCCAAGAGGAGTTTAAGGCGTTATGTGCGGGTCAGTTTGATCAAGCGCGCCTCGTGGCGATCATGCTAGATGATCGCCTCCCCATTGAGCCCCATGGCTTTAAGGGCAATTTAGTTAAACTCATCAAACGCCATTGTGAATGGCAGATAACCCAAATCCACACGCTTTACACCCATTTAGACCTCTCAGAACGCATTGCCATGATGAATGAATGGAAAAAAAAGCGTTATCTATGCGAACAAGGAGAATTAGTCAGAATATGAAAGCCCTAGCTCTTTTTAGTGGCGGGTTAGACAGCCTGCTATCCATGTATTTAGTTGCCTCTCAAGGGGTCGAAGTTAGTGCCCTGCATTTTAATATCGGGTTTGGCGGGAATAAGGACAAATTAGAGTATTTGCAAAATGCCACGCAACAAATTGGCGTGGGCTTGCTGGTGTGCGATATCCAAGAGCAATTTTTTAATGAAGTGCTGTTTGAGCCCAAATACGGCTATGGCAAATACTTTAATCCTTGCATTGATTGCCATGCCAACATGTTCAGACAAGCCTTTTACAAGCTCCTAGAACTCAAGGCGGATTTTGTGATCAGCGGGGAGGTACTAGGGCAACGCCCCAAGAGCCAGCGCAAAGAAGCCCTAGGGCAGGTTAGAAAATTGGTGCGTGAATTTGGGGCTGAAGGGTGTTTTGATAGCATTTTGGATCGCAGTGGCAATAACCCCAGTAAGCCCCAGTTTTTAGATGAACTTTTGCTAAGACCCATGAGCGCACAACTGCTAGAGCCTAGCTTTATGGAAAAACAGGGTTGGCTGGATCGGGCTAAATTGTGGGATATACAAGGGCGTAGCCGTGTGCGGCAACTTTCTAAGGTGCAAGAATTGGGTTTAAAATATTATGAAAAACCCGGGGGTGGGTGTTTGCTAACAGACTTGAGCGTGAGCACTAAACTCAAAGATTTACAAGCCCACCGCCAAAATACCCAACAGCAAATGGTGGTGCAGGATAATTTGATTGTCAAGGTGGGGCGCTATATGGTCGTGGGTAATACCCGTGTGATCGTGGGGCGCAATGAGTTAGAAAATGCCAAATTGCAAACCCCCCATCCTTTGATGGATAAAATTGAATTGCTGGATTGTAAGGGACCCTTGGGGCTTGTGGAAAAATGCGCCAGCCTAGAGGAGAAAAAACTAGCCGCCCAAATTGTGTTGAGCTATGCCAAAAGTGAGAAAGAGCGTGCTTATGGGGTGCAGGTGGGGGCTGAGGTGCTGCATTTAAACCCTTTGCAAAGAGAAGAGGCGCAAAAGTATCTATTCATGGGTTGAGAGGGTGTATAATAATGCAATGAGGAGTTAAACATGGAAGAATTTATCGGTCTAGGGGTTGTGGGCAATTTTGCAAGGCATTTAGAGCAAGCGGGCGAAGCCCATAGCTTTATCAACATGAAACACATTGAAAAGGACGCACCCAAGGGGCTTTTCCCTTTTTACCTACCCAATGATAGTGGGTATTTGGGGCGTTATTGTATGGATAATGAGTTTGTGATCTTGCCTGATAATGCAAGCTTGCGCGCCCAAGCCGAACCTGAGATTGCCCTAGAATGTGAAATTATCTATAATGATAAGCACTTGGTGGAGAGCATCACGCCCCATTATTTTATGGCGTTCAATGATGCCTCGATCCGCAATCTCAAAGCAGCGAAACTCTCTGAAAAAAAGAACTTTTCCAAAGCCTCTAAGGGCATGGGGGAAAAATTGTTGATCGATCGCTTTGTCTATGGGGGGGTGTGTAATGACTATTCCATTGCCTCTTTTTTAACCCGAGATGGGGAAACCCACATTTATGGCGAAAACTCTAAATTAGTCAAATACGAATACTTCTATGACAAGCTGTTGAGCTGGATTGTGGAAATGTTAAACACCCAAAAAGATGAAGGGAGTTTGGAAAATCTTAAAGAGGTGTTTAGAGCACATGATTATCCCTCTAAGTGCATTATTGCCATTGGTGCCACGCCTTACCTGCCTTTCGCCCAAGAAAATTTTTTGAAACAAGATGATTGTATCACCATCATCACCTATAACCACCGCCGTTATAGTTTTGATAAGATTTTCAACATTGTTGCCTCCAACCAACTCCAGCAAACCCCTCTTAAAGATGTGTCCTTTATCCAACAAAAGGTCGTGGTGGATAAAAATTTGGTTGTTACAACTTGCTAGCTTGCCAAGCCCGTTATGCCAGATAATCCGGGTGTGGGTACGCCCCAAGACTTAGAGCTTTTGCTCGCCAAGATTGAGGCTTCTCAAGCCCAGTTTGAGCAAGAGATCAAGAGCAAGATTGAAAGTTTAGCCCTACAACGCGTGGATAGCAACCATGTTTTTCAAATCGCACGCAAAAACACTGCGATCGCCTACAAATTAGTCGCCCTGCTGGCTTTTGTGTGTCTGAGTCAAGCCATCGCCCTTGTGGTGCTCCTCCCCCTTAAAGAAACCCAGCACCACTTTGTGGATTTTGCCAACCAAGACAAGCATTATGCCATTATCCAGCGTGCTGATGAGAGCATCACCAGCAACCAAGCTCTTGTGCGTTCTTTGGTGGGCACTTATATCCTCAATCGCGAATCCATTAACCACATTGATGATCAAATCCGTTACGAGGCGGTGCGTTTGCAAAGTAGCCAAAAGGTTTGGGAAGTGTTTGAAAATTTGGTCGCCTCCAAACACAGCATTTACACCAATGCCAAAATGGATCGCGACATTAAGGTTATTAATATCGCCCTACTCAAAGATAATAGTGCCCAAAACATCGCCAGCGTGCAGATTGTGGCTAAACTCTTCTATGAGGGCAAACCCACCTATGAAAAACGCTACCACATCACGCTAAGCTACGCCTTTAACACCCCCAAACTAGATTATGAACCCATGCCCAAAAACCCGACCGGCTTTGAGGTCAATGCTTATAGCATTGTGGAGTTAAGCCCGCTGAAAAACCCTTAGCCCAAAGTGAAAAATTTATAGAGCGAAACCGCCAAGCACACCAAATAAGCCATGATCAAAGCGTAGCGGTGCGTTAGCGTGCTCACTTTGGTGATGAGCCTAACCCCCACCAGCACGCCCAGCACACTCCCCACCCCCACTAACAGCCCCCATTGCAGATATTGCCACTCTAAAATATGGCTTTGATAGAGCGAAGCCACCCCACTAATGGAGGAAAACACCACAAAAAACAAGCTCAAAGGCACGCTTTGCTTGGGGTCTAAGCCCAAATAATAAGACAAGAGCGACACCATCAACACCCCCCCACCAATACCAAGAGAAATCGCAAAAATGCCTGTTAAAGCCCCAATAGCAATTAAAATGACCTTGTCTTTTGGCTGGAGCTGTGCGCTCTTGATCTTTTTGCCTGTGGATTTTTTAGACTTTAGAAAAAAGCGCAAAAGGGAGTAAAAGGTCATTAAAATAAACAATCCAAGCAAGATTTTATGCGGCACATGGGTTAAGATCGCTCCGCTAAAGCCCGCCCCCATTAGACCGCCAAGCCCCACCCAAAAGCCCACTCTTAGATCCAAAAGCCCTTTTCTAAAATTTGCCACACTCCCTGCCACAGAGGAACAAACCATTTGTAAAATAGAAATCCCCACCGCACTATCATAGCCATACCCAAAGACAAGTAAGGTGGGCACAATCACCATCCCCCCCCCAATGCCAAAAAAGCCCGCCATGATCCCTGTTACACCCCCAAGCAGTAAAAACAAGCCTAATTGCGCCATCTCCATGCAGAGCCTTTTGACTCCATTATAATGAAGTTGTGCTAAAATCCCCGCCATGATTGATCGCCGGATTTTGACCCACTTTGATTTTCTATTGTTCTTTTTTCTCCTACCCCTCATGGGTCTCTCTTTCTTTTTAGTCCATGAAGCCAATATAACTTTAAGTCTCAAACAAGGCTTTTACTTCGCGATAGGCTTTATCGTGTTTTGGGTCGTGTTCTTGATCCCCTTTAGAAAATTTGATTACTTGTTCCATGTGCTCTACTGGGGCTGTGTTTTCTTGCTCCTGCTGGTTAATTTTATGGGCACTTCCAAACTAGGGGCGCAACGCTGGCTAGTGATCCCGGGCACTTCTTGGAGTTTCCAGCCTAGCGAGCCGGTCAAAATCGCGATTCTTTTGCTTTTGGCCCACTTGATAAACACCCACCCCATCCCCCCGGGGGGCTATGGCTGGAAGGTTTTTGGGAAATTGAGCATTTATATTATTATCCCAGCGGGGCTGATTTTAAAACAACCCGATTTGGGCACGGCTTTAGTGATCTTGATCATGGGTTTTGGGGTGTTGTTTTTGGTGGGTGTGCATCCTAAGGTGTGGATCACGCTAGGGATTATCTTCGCCACCGCTTCCCCGCTCATTTATGGCTCTCTGCACGCCTACCAAAAAAAGCGTATCCACGATTTTATCGCCGAAAAACCCAATTACCATGTCCGCCAATCCATTATTGCTATTGGTTCTGGTGGGCTTTTGGGCAAGTCCCAAGAGGAATCCACCCAAGCCAAATTAAAATTCTTGCCCATCGCCACCAGCGATTTTATATTTGCCTATTTTGTGGAACGCTTTGGCTTTTTGGGGGCATTTGCACTCTTGATCTTTTACTTGCTCTTTGTCTTGCATTTTTTCTCTTATTTTATGAGCGACCCCAAAGATCGCTTCTTGCAGACGATCACGGGCGGGATTGCAATTTTGATCTTTGTCTATACCAGCGTTAATATTGCCATGACGCTAGGATTAGCCCCTGTGGTGGGCTTGCCCCTGCCTCTTTTAAGCTATGGGGGCAGTAGTTTTATCACCTTCATTGCCCTCTTTGCCATCTTTGAAAACCTCCTTGCATTTAAATTTGGATTTGGTTATAATCCCCCTTCTTATCGAAAAAAAGGATTCTTAGCTCAGCTGGTTAGAGCATTCGGCTCATAACCGATTGGTCGTAGGTTCAAGTCCTACAGAATCCACCAAGGTTTCCATGCAAGTAGCGGCTAGTATTTTGAGTGCGGATTTTTTGGATTTAAGGCAGAGTATCGCGCGCGTGCAGGGAGTGGATTTTTTGCATGTGGATGTGATGGATGGGCATTTTGTGCCTAATCTAACCTTTGGTCCTTGTGTGCTCAAAAATCTCCCCAAGCTCCAAATCCCCCTAGATATTCATTTGATGGTGGGCGATCCCCTCTTTGGCATTGCGCTTTATCAGGATTTAAAGCCTGCCTTTTTGAGCGTGCATGTTGAAAGCACGCCCCACCTGCATAAAGTGGTGCATCATATTAAAGATTTGGGGATTAAAGCCGGGGTGAGTCTCAACCCCGCCACCCCCCTAAACACCCTAGATTATGTGATCCAAGATTTGGACTTGGTCTTGCTGATGAGTGTGAATCCGGGTTTTGGGGGGCAGAGCTTTTTACCCCTCACCCTCCAAAAACTCTATGATTTCAAACAACGCTTCCCCAATTATGCTGGGGTGCTGGAAGTCGATGGGGGGATTAACGATCAAAACGCACATTTGTTAAGCCAAGCGGGGGCTAATTTATTGGTGGTGGGCAGTTTCTTATTTAACCACAACAACCCCACCCAAGCCCTCCAAACCCTCCAAGCCATTGATGTCTGAAAGTTATCGCGATTCATTGTATTGTTTTGTGGATATTGAAACCACCGGATCTAAACCGGAGACTTCCAGCATTATAGAAATTGCTGCCCTGCTCTATGCGCCCGCTCCCACTCCCCTAGGCAAGGGACGGCTAATTAAAAGTTATGCCAGTTTGGTTTTTTGTGAGGACATCCCACCCAAGATCAGCGAATTGACCGGCATTGAACCTGAAAACCTACAAGGTGCGCCCTCTTTGATTCCTGTTTTGCGTGTGTTTAAAGACCTCTTACAAGATCATGTTTTTGTTGCCCACAATGTGGCTTTTGATTTTAATTTTATCCATTACACTAGCCAGCAAGTCTTGGGCGAGGGGCTTTTTAACCCCCAACTCTGCACCTTGAATCTAAGCCGTCTGTGTATCCCTAGCCCCAAGCATGGCTTACAATTCCTCAACACCCACTTGGGGATCAAAATCCCCATCACCCACCGCGCCTATGCCGATGCGCTCATCGCCCTTAAGGTTTTTGAGCATTGCTTAGACGCTCTGCCTTTAGAGATCACCACCACCCAAGATTTATTAGATTACAGCACGGGCAAATTGGATTTAGCAAAATAGAGTTTGGATTGGTCAAAAACAACGCCCAAGCAAGCCCAAAATAGCAAAATAAGATAAAATAGGGTAGAATGGCATGTTAAGACTTGTAATTAGGGATCGCTCTTGACAGAACAAAGTTTAGACACGGCTTTAAATCTAGGTGAAATCGAGCTTGTGGATTTTCGAATCTTTGGGTTGCAAAATGGCAAGCCCTACGAGGGGATTTATGGGATCAATGTTTCTAAGGTGCAAGAGATCATCATGATGCCTGAGATTTTCGAGTTCCCCACGCATTTAAAATATGTGGTTGGGGTCTTTGATCTGCGTTCCACAATTATTCCCCTAATCGATCTCTCCACTTGGCTAGGGATCACAGCGGACGAACAGCGCATTGAAGAAAAAGTCGTGGTGATCACCGAGTTTAGCAGTGTGAAGATGGGTTTTGTGGTGCATGCAGCCAAGCGTATCCGGCGCATTAGCTGGAGCGATGTGGAATCGGCGACTTTTAGTGCACATAGCGATGTGAGTCAGGATAAGATCACGGGCACGACCAAAATCGAGGGGGATAGAACCCTCTTGATCTTGGATTTGGAGAGCATTTTAAACGACTTTGAGTTTAGTGTCCCCCATGCTTCTAAAAAAGACCTCCTAGAAGAACATTCTAAGAAATTTGAGGGAATCGCCTTATTTGTAGATGATAGTCGGGCAGCACGCAAGATCATCAAACACACGCTTTTAAAACTGGGGTTTCAGGTGGTGGAGGCTGTGGATGGCAAGGATGGTTTGGCTAAACTAGAGGTGCTCTTTAACCAATACCAAGAGACCTTGAGTAAGCATTTAAAGCTGATTGTCTCCGATGTGGAGATGCCCAAGATGGATGGCTACCATTTCTTTTCTAAAATCCAAGAAGACCCGCGTTTTGCCAATATTCCCGTCCTTTTTAATTCCTCTATTTGTGATGATTACAGCGCGCAGAGGGCTTTAGATTTAGGGGTAAAGGGTTATCTGGTGAAATTCGATCCCAACCGCTTTGCTGATGAAATTGCCAAGATTTTAGGATAACCCACAAATTGGAGTATAATACATTAAACAACAGAAAGGGTGTTTAGATGGATGATATGAAGGAGATCATGGAAGACTTCTTGGTAGAAGCCTTCGAAATGAACGAACAACTGGATCAGGATTTGGTGGAGCTAGAGCACAACCCGCAAGATTTGGACTTACTCAACCGCATTTTTAGGGTCGCCCACACCATCAAGGGTTCTAGTTCGTTTCTTAACTTGGATATTCTAACCCATTTGACCCATAACATGGAAGATGTTTTAAACAAAGCCCGCAAGGGCGAGCTCATCATCACCCCCGATGTGATGGATGTTGTTTTGCGATCGGTGGATATGATGAAAACCCTCTTGGTAACTATTCGCGACACGGGATCAGATGCCAATTCGGGCATTGATACCACCAACATTGTTAAAGAGCTCCAAGCCATCGCCCATGCCACAGGTGGTGGCGATGAAACTCCCCCCTTAGAGTCTGCTCCAAGCGAGCCTAGCCCCCCTCCTCCCCCTCCTCCATCAGAGCCTACAGAGTCTGCACCTATAGCCCAGCCTGCAACCCCACCATCCCCTGATAGCGAATCTGAGCCTGATTATGCCAACATGAGCACTGAAGAGGTGGAAAAAGAGATCGATCGCTTGCTAAAACTCCGCCAAGAGGCTGATAAAAAACGCCGTGCTGAACTCAAAAAAGAGCAGAGCCAAAAAGCCCAAAATCAGCCCCAACCCCCCAAACCCCAAACTCCTAAAACCCTAGAAAAGCCCCAATCAGGTTCCCAAACCAAAAAAGATCAAGACAAATCTGTTGCCATTGGGGTCGAACAAACCGTGCGCGTGGATGTGCGCCGTTTGGATCACTTGATGAATCTCATTGGAGAATTGGTGCTAGGCAAAAACCGCTTGATCCGCATTTATGGGGATGTGGAGGAACGCTATGATGGAGAAAAATTCTTAGAGGAATTAAACCAAGTTGTGTCCTCCATCTCAGCGGTTACCACCGATTTACAACTGGCTGTGATGAAAACAAGGATGCAACCTATTGGCAAGGTGTTTAACAAATTCCCCCGCATGGTGCGTGATTTGAGCCGCGAACTAGGCAAGAGCATTGAATTAGTCATTGATGGGGAAGAGACCGAGCTAGATAAATCCATTGTGGAAGAGATTGGCGATCCGCTGATCCACATTATCCGCAACTCTTGCGATCATGGCATTGAGAAACCCGAAGATCGTAAGATGTTAGGCAAGCCTGAAATGGGGCGTGTGGAACTCAGTGCCTACAATGAGGGCAACCATATCGTGATCAAGATCACCGATGATGGGACGGGGCTGGACCCTGAAAAACTCAAAGAAAAAGCCATTGAAAAGGGCGTGATCACCGAGAGGGAAGCCAGCACGATGACGGACAAAGAAGCCTTGAATATCATCTTCAAGCCCGGCTTCTCCACTGCCAAGACCCTAAGCAATGTTTCTGGGCGGGGTGTGGGCATGGATGTGGTGAAAACCAATATTGAAAAACTCAATGGGATCATTGAACTTGAATCTGAAGTGGGCGTTAGGACCACCCAAAAGCTTAAAATCCCGCTCACTCTAGCCATTATCCAAGCCTTGCTTGTGGGCGTGCAAGAGGAATACTATGCCATCCCCCTCTCCTCTGTGCTAGAGACCGTGCGCATTAGCCAAGATGAGATTTATAGCGTAGATGGTAAAAGTGTTTTGAGATTGCGTGATGAAGTCCTCTCACTTGTGCGTTTGGCAGACATCTTTAAGGTCGATGCGATCTTAGAGGGCTCTAAAGAAGTCTATGTGGTGATCATCGGGCTAGCCGATCAAAAAATCGGGGTGATTGTGGATTATTTGATCGGACAAGAGGAGGTGGTTATTAAGTCTTTGGGCTATTATCTCAAAAGCACGAAGGGTATTGCCGGGGCGACCGTGCGTGGAGATGGCAAGATCACCCTGATTGTCGATGTGGGCACGATGATGGAGATGGCAAAAAATGTCAAGGTCAATGTCAATAGTCTCATTGATGAAGCCCAAAACTCCAATATCAAAAACAACCCCAGCGATTATATTGTGCTCGCCATCGATGATAGCAGCACGGACCGGGCGATGATGCGTAAATCCCTAAAACCTCTGGGCGTTACCGTGATTGAGGCGAGTAATGGCGTGGAGGGCTTGGAGATGGTTAAGAATGCCGACAAGGTGCCCGATGCGGTGTTGGTGGATATTGAAATGCCTAGAATGGATGGGTATGCCTTTGCTAGCGAAGTGCGTAAATACAATAAATTTAAAAACTTGCCCTTGATTGCGGTTACTTCACGGGTAACCAAGACCGATCGCATTAGAGGGGTGGAAAGCGGGATGACTGAATACATCACCAAGCCCTATAGCCCTGAGTATTTGGCAAATGTAGTCAAACGGAGCATTAAGTTAGATTAAAAGGAGAGAACATGCAAGATGCAATGGCACTAAAAGAGCTGTTTGAGAAACAAAAGAAAGGAAACAAGGACGAGGATAAGGCTGATGACAATGAGGAGATTTTACAATTCATCGGTTTTATCATTGGGACAGAGGAATATGCCATCCCCATCCTCAACATTTTAGAGATTGTCAAGCCCATTGGCTATACCCGTGTGCCTGAAACCCCTAACTATGTGCTAGGAGTCTTCAATTTGCGGGGTAATGTCTTCCCTCTGATTAGTTTGCGCTTAAAATTTGGTTTGCCCCCGGAAAAACTCAACAAGGACATGCGTTATTTAGTGGTGCGCCACAACGATCAGATCGCCGGCTTTTACATTGACAGACTCACAGAGGCGATTCGCATCAAGCAATCTGACATCGACCCGGTGCCTGAAACCCTATTGGAAAATAACCAACTCATCTTTGGGATCGGCAAACGGGAAGACAAGCTAGTTTCTATTTTAAAAGTTGAGGAAATCTTAAAAAAAGACTTTTAAGAGTCCTTGTCAATCCAAAGGAGATTCGTGTCTGCTTTTACACGCCTAGGCATTGGCACAAAAATTGTGGTCGGTGTAGGCATTATCGTGGTATTAGGGATTTTGGTTTTGGGGCTTGTAGTGGGGATACAGGTTAGGAATGTTACCAAAGCCCAAACCATTGAAACATTAGAAGACAATGTCAATGAGGGGGCTATGCGTTTGCAAAGAATCATGGACCGCTCATTTGCCCATTTGAATGGTTTGGGCAAGGATTTAATTAGCCCTAAGGGTCTAGCCCACCCTCCAAAAAAACGCACCGAATTGATGCAACGCTTTTTAGCCGACTCAACAAACATCGCCCTAGTTAGCTTGACCCTACCGGGTGATCCGCAAGGCTCATCTGTGATGCACATGGTGGGGGCTTCTTTTGAGATGATGCACCAAGAAAAGATTTACTCCCCTAAGGTCTATGGTGAGGTATTACAGACTTCTAGGGTTGTCAAAAGCGATCCCTATTTTCGCGAAATTGATGGCAAATCGGTTTTTGGGTTTGATCTAGGGGTGCCCTTAGAACAGCGTGGCAAAGTGATTGGGGTTTTGGTTGCTTTTTTTAGCATTGATAGCCTTGCTGATGTGGTGATGCGTAGCAAAAATGACACCTTTGTAGCCAATCAAGATGGGTATTTGCTCATCGCCTATGATAAAAATATTCAGGGCAAACTTTTAACTGCTGTCAATTCCGATCCTTCGGCTAAAACTTTGGTGCAGGCCATTAAGGCTTTGAAAGCCGGTGTTTTTGATTACTATTCCCTCAGCGAGAGGAAGAGCAGTTTGTTAGTGGTAAAGTCCTTTGATATTTTTCAAAAAATTGGTCCCGAGGATTTTAGGTTTAACTGGGCATTAGCCCGTTTTGTCAGTAAAGACAAGGTGTTCCAAGCCTCTATCTATCTCCAAAATCTCGTGTTGAGTATGGGTGTTATCATTGTGTTGATCTTGGTGGTTGCCATTTATATTTTGGTGCGTTTGTTGGTGGGTAACCGGATTCGCATGGTTTCTGAAACCTTGCTAGGGTTTTTCAAGCTCTTAAACGACCCCAAGGGGCAGCATGACATTCCAATCACCAAAGTATATGCCCTCGATGAAATTGGGGTGATGAAACAAGCCATCAATGAAAACATTGCCAAAATCCATGAAAATACCAAAGCCGACAACGCAACCATTGATGACATGTTGAGCGTGGTGCGTTCCATCAAAGAGGGGGATTTTACCAAAGAAATCCATGCCACGCCCAATAATCCCGATCTCTTGCACCTTAAAGAGCTTTTTAATGAGGTCGCCCTGTATTTACGCCAACACATCGGATCGCACATGCAAAGCATCAATGAGGCTTTTGAGCGATTCAAGGTTTTGGATTTTAGGCAAGGTGTCCCCAACCCTACGGGGAGTGTTGAAAAGGCTATCGACTCTTTAAGCAATGGGATTAGGGGGATGTTACGCACTTCCTCTAATTTTGCCAATGCATTGAGCCATGAATCTGGGGGGTTAAAAACCTGCGTGGATAGTTTGATTCAGAGTGCTAATCAACAAAATAAAAGTTTGCACCAGACTTCTAAATCCATTGAGTCTATTGTGGATAGCATTTCTAACATTAGCCAAAAAAGCGGGGATATGATCAAACAAGGGCAGGATATTAGAAACATCGTGGAGATCATCAAGGATATTGCCGATCAAACCAATTTGTTAGCCCTCAATGCCGCCATTGAAGCCGCACGCGCAGGGCAGTATGGGCGGGGCTTTGCCGTTGTGGCTGATGAGGTCAGAAAATTAGCCGAACGCACCCAAAAATCCTTAGGCGAGATTGAGGCTAATATCAATGTGTTGGTGCAAAGCATCGCCGATACTTCCGAATCGATTAAAATGCAGAGTCAAAGCGTGGAGGGGATCAACCATTCTTTAGAAGCTTTCAAGCAAGACACGCAAAACAACTTAAATGTTGCCAACACTTCTTTAGAAGTGGGGCATAACATCGATCGCATTTCCAAAGATATTTTAGACGATGCCAACAAGAAGCAATTTTAATGCAGATTCTTAAAAAAGTCCTGTGGGTGCTTTTTATCTTGCCCGTAACGCTGGGTAGCGTTTTAGGAGGGGGATATTTGTTTATTTTGTGGGTGGGGGCAGATCATGAGATTCAAAAAGTCGTGGATTATAAGCCAGAGCTTGCCTCCAAGATTGTGGATACTAAGGGGCGTTTGGTCGCCAATATTTACAACAAAGAGTTCCGCATTTATGCCCCCTTTGCCGAGATTCCACCCGAAATGGTCGAAGCCTTGCTGGCAGTCGAGGACACGCTATTTTTCGAACACCATGGGATCAACCTAGATGCGATCATGCGTGCGTTTCTTAAAAATATCCGCAACCAAAAATACACTGAAGGGGGGAGCACTCTTACCCAACAGCTAGTGAAGAACATGCTTTTAACCCGTGAGAAAACTTTGAGCCGCAAATTTAAAGAGGTTGTTTTTTCGCTCAAACTAGAACGGGCACTCACCAAAGAGCAAATTTTAGAACGCTATTTCAACCAAACTTTCTTTGGGCATGGTTTTTATGGCATCAAAACGGCTAGCTTGGGTTATTTTAAAAAACCCCTATCCGCCCTCACCCTCAAAGAGATTTGCATGTTAGTCGCCCTGCCCCGTGCGCCCTCTTTTTATGACCCCACGAGGCGATTAGATTTTTCCTTAGCAAGGGCTAATAGCATTGTCAAACGCATGCACGATTTGGGCTGGATCAGCACCGAGCAGATGCAAACAGCCTTAACACAAGTGCCTAAAGTCTATGACACCACCCTAACCCAAAATAGCGCGCCCTATGTGGTTGATGAAGTGGTGCGCACTCTAAGCCCTTTGAGCGATCTCAAAACGGGGGGTTATACGATCAAACTCTATCTGAATTTGGATTACCAAAAAGCCGCCCAAGAGTCTTTGCGTAATGGGTATGAACGCATTCTTAAGCGACTCAAAGAAGAACAAGAAGGCAATACCCTCAATGGTGCAATCGTAGTAACTGACACCCAAACCGGGCATATTGTGGCGATGGTGGGCGGGATCGATCACCAAAAAAGTGCCTTTAACCGCGCCACGCAAACCAAGAGGCAATTTGGGAGCGCGATCAAGCCCTTTATTTACCAGATTGCCTTTAACAATGGTTTTTCAAGTGCCTCTTTGATCCCCGATGTGGCACGCAGTTTTGATACCAATGTAGGCAAAAAGAAATATTGGCGCCCCAAAAATGACAACCGCAAATACAGCGGGTTCATCACACTCAAAAAGGCTTTGGTGCATTCGGTCAATCTAGCCACAATCAATCTAGCCGAGTACATCGGCTTTGATACGATCTATAGGGATTTGGATGCCTTTGGTTTTACAGATGTGCCTAAAAATATGTCTATCGTTTTGGGCAGTTTTGGCATGTCGCCTTTGGAGGCGAGCATGCAATATTCGCTCTTTTCTAGCTATGGGAATATCTTAGAACCCGCACTCATTGAGAGCATAACCGATGCTAAGGGCAACCCAAAAATATTAAAAACCACCCCCCCTAAGTCCGTTCTCTCACCCGCCCAAGCTTTTTTAACCATTGCGATTTTAAAAGAAGTGGTGGCAAGGGGAACGGGGCGGCAAGCCCAAGTGAAGGGCATGCAGGTAGCGGGCAAAACCGGGACCTCTAATAACTATGTGGATGGCTGGTTTTGTGGCTTTACCCCCAACTTGCAAGCCATTGTGTGGTATGGGCGTGATGATAACACCAAAATTGGGTATGGCATGACTGGGGGTGTGGTGGCAGCCCCTGTCTTTGCGGATTTTATGAAACAAGCCTTAAAAATCAACCCCTCACTCAAACGCACCTTTAGGGTGCCTGAGGGCGTGGTGGAGCAAAAAATCAATGGCGAAACTTATTACACCACCCAAGGTTCTACCCCCCCTCACCAAGAGATTCGCCAAGAGATCAACGAACCTTTGATGTTTTGATCACACCTTGAAGGTGTCGATCTCAGCCCCCACAATTTCAAAGAGATGATCGAGCGAGGCACGGGTTTTGCGGATTTTTTCAATATCCTCTAATTTGAGGTGCGCTAGGGTGCTGATCTCTTTGATTTCATCGTTGATATTTTCGCTATCTTTTGCGCTCTCTTGCAGGCTTAGCGCACTTGCATGGGCGCGATCGATCACCTCTGAGATGTTCTGCACGCTTTTATCCATCACCTCTTGCAAGCTAATGGCTAACTCAGCGGTTTTGACCAATTCTTGGGCGTTTTCACCCAAGCTATAGTTGATCTCATTCACGCTTTGCACCATTTCATTGATGGTGGAATTGATGGTCGTCAAGCTATTTTGCGTTTTTTCGGCTAATTTTCTGACCTCATCAGCCACCACCGCAAAGCCTCTGCCATGTTCGCCCGCACGGGCAGCCTCAATGGCGGCATTGAGGGCTAAGAGATTGGTTTGGGCAGCAATGTCATCAATAATGGTTAAGACCTCCTTAATGCTATTGGTGCTCTTAGAGGTCTCCTCTAAGCGGTGGGAAAACTCCACGCTTTGCTCGGCATTACTTTTAAGACGCACATTCAAAGCTTCCATTTGCCCATGCACATCTTTTAGATATTCCCCTGTTTGGTTTAATTGTTTCTCATTTTCGCCCGCATCATTGACCCGTGCTAAAACCTTGGAGATGTTCTCCTTACTGCGCCCGACCGTATCCTCAACCACAATAATCGCCTTGCTAGCCCGCTCATGCACGCTGTCTGTCGCCTCTTTAAGTGTGGAGGCAACCTCAACCCGTCTAGCGCTAAAATCTTTAAATTGTTGCATCACGCCCTGCATGTGCTCAATAAAGGTGTTGATATTGTGCGTGATACAAGCAATTTCATCTTTGGTTTTTTTATCTTGGCGGCCCCGATATTTGAGGCGTTTGGTCAAATCCCGACTACCTGTGGTGAGATCCGCGCTCAAGCGTTGGAGTCGCCCTAAGGGGCGGATCAAATAATAAACCCAAGCAATGGTGATCGCCAAGGTCAAAACAAGCCCAGATAGGGAAATCCAAAGCATAATACCACGCAAGTCAAAAATGCTTTTAAAGGCAACTTCCGTAGGCACATGCGCGATCATTTTCCAATTATATCTAGGCACGGTGGTGAAGACCACTAAAAATTCCTTGCCATTATTGACCTCTAAAACCACCCCCTCTTGTTGTTGCAAAATCTGTTGGGCGATGTTCTTAATGGGCGATTTATCCCCTGCGATGCTATCCCCCACAGCCAAATCACTAGAACCTAGCACAGAGCCTTTGTCATTGGTCAAATCCAAATCCCCCCCATCTGTTAGGCGTATTTTCTTAATGTAGGTTTCAAAGAAATCTAAGGGAATATCTGCCCCAAAAACCCCAACAAAATGCCCATCACGCATTAAAGGCGCGCTGTAGGTGATCACCAGCTTATTGGTGAAGGCATCGGCATAAACTTCAGAAATAATGGTCTTCCTTTGGGCTTTGGCTTGCTGGTACCACCCTCTGACTCTAGGATCAAAGCCCTTAGGCACATCTAGGGTGGAATACATCGTCCCATCTTCAAGCCCCACAAAGGTTTGCAAAGCGTCTAAATTTTGGTTGATGTATTTGAGCACATGGTTAAGCGCATTGAGATTGCGATCCACCCCGATGGCTGACACATGGTCAGCACCTGCATCGAATAACTTGCGGGTATCATCATTCCACGCAGCAATCCAACTCGTGTTCGCTTTGGCAATCTGCAATAAGTGCGCTTTGACATTGTGTGTAACAAGATTACGCACAAAGCTTTCCACACGCATCCCAAAAATAATGAAACTCACAGCCAAAACCAATGCCAACACTAAACCAATCTTCTCTTTAGTGCCCATCAAATCCCCTTATGTTATTCTCCCTCTTTTTGCAACCCTTGACAAAGAGGTAAATTATACAACAAATGCCATTTTTAGATTGTTAATATTTTGGAAAATTTGAATAATAAAATAAAATAAAACCCAACACCTACCCCATTTGGGCTATTTTAATCACTTTTAGATATAATGGGGACATTTTTTTTAGTGGGTGTCTATGCGGTGGCTTTTGCGTGGTTTTTTTAGTATTTTTTCCCTAGTTTTACCCCTTATGGGCACTAAGATCACTCTAGACCCTTTTGGGTATTTGGGCATGATCTACAATCAAGGACTACAGCAATCTGCCCATAGCTATGTGGGCTTTGATGCACGCGTGGGCACGAATTTTTCTTTTAATAATGGCTGGGCTTTTGGGATTGGGGCGATTGGGGCATGGAATGTCTATAGCCGCAATAAAAAATTCCAACCCATTGTGAGTATTGGGAATGTCCTAGGGAGTGCAGAGAGCGACATGCGCCCCTATTTGAGCATGGGGGATATTTCCGATGCCTATGTCAAATACGACACCAAGCGGCTTAAATTTGCCATTGGGCGTTTTAACTCCAATTTTGTCGGCTTTGATTGGATTCAGGGCAATATTCAGGGGGCAAGCTTATTTATCCACCGCAACGATTTTCGCTATTGGGGCATTTTTATGGACTCCATGCTCTATAATGGCTATCAAGGCAATGATTTACAAGGTGCGCGAATCGCTACGGGTATTAATGCCCTCGCCTCCTACGATCCGGTTTCTAAGAAAAAGTATGTGGGGGGGGAAGTGGTGGCTTTTGGCATGGGCTATGAGCACAAGGGCTTTAGTGTCGCCCCCTTTATTCTAGTTGATTCCAAACTCCCTCTAGCCACTAGGGGAGTCTTGTTCCAAGTGGGGGGGAAGTTCCAATACCAAGCCAACTTACCCAAAGGTTTTAAATCCTTCACTATTTTGCATGGGATTTACCAGCATGGCGATACAGATGCGGTTTTGGGCAACAATGAAGCGGGCTTGTTTATGATCGATCAGACTTTTTTATATAAAATCTTTAACTTTGGGTTGGGTTTTTACGCTATCCCTGCCCCCAATAAAAAGGGTTATTTTTGGTCTTTTAATGACAAAACCAAGTTTTATGGGCGGGGGATCAACTCCATTGGCGTGCCCGCCATTTATTTTGCCAACGCCACCATGACAGGCTATGTCTTTGGGGGCATGAAAACTAAGCGGGTGCGTATCGATGCGATGATTGCATGGGGGGATTATCAAGAGTATTCTTTGATGACAAATTACAAAATATGGAACTACAAGGAGATGACTTTGGATGCAGGGATTGGGTATGTTTATTCTTATTCCTCTAAGGCGGTGAGTAATATTGGTAATTCTTCTTTGGTGCTCTTCACCAAGTTTTCCTACTAGCCATGATCAGCATTGAAAATTTAAGCAAATTTTACGGGCACCACGCCGCCTTAAATGGCGTGCATTTGCAAATCCCCAGCGCGCAGACCATCGGGCTATTAGGTCCCAATGGTGCGGGCAAAACCACCTTGATTAAAATCCTAACGGGCATGCTCAAAAATTACCAAGGTCAGGTGCGTATTGACAACAACCCCATTGGCATAGAGAGTAAAAAGATCACCGCCTACCTGCCCGATCAAGATTGCTACCCCCAAAGCTATAAGGCTTTGCAGATGTTGCAACTTTACAAGGACTTTTTTAGCGACTTTGACCCCCAAAAAGCCCTAGAACTCTTGGATCGCTTCCAAATCCCCCTAAGACAGCCCTTTAAAAACCTTTCCAAAGGCACTAAAGAAAAATTACAACTCATTTTAACCCTCTCCAGAAAAGCCAAACTCTTTATCTTTGATGAGCCTTTGGGGGGAGTTGATCCAATAGCCAGACAAGAAATCTTAGATTTAATCATCGCTGAGTGCCAAGATAACGCCACAATCCTACTCTCCACCCACTTAGTTTTAGATGTGCAAGATCACTTGGATTGGGCGATTTTCATCAAACAGGGCAAGATCATCGCCTTTGATCGGGTCGCCACTCTTAAGGGCGAGCATGCGAGCTTGGAGGGTGCTTACAAGGAGTATTTGAAATGATCCAAATTTTTAAACATGACTTTTTGGAGAGTTATATCCCCATTGTGGGTATGAATATCTTTTTAGTGATCTGCTGGGTTTTTCTAGCCAATATGCAACAAGGGCATGACCCCATCATTTTTTTGCTCCAAAATTTTTTACTCTTCTTGGGGAGTTTGGTGTTGGTGGTGTTCATTTTCATGGCGACCCTGCGTTCCACCCAACAAAAGCTATTTGGCAAGGAGGGCTATCTGACCTTTAGCCTACCTTTGGGGGTGGATCGCATTTTATTGCCTAAAATCGCCATCAATCTCTTTTGGGTAGTCTTAAGCCTTATATGTGTTCCCATTGCCTTTGGGCTCTCCTATGTTTTGCACGCACAGGATTCAAAACATGCACTTTTGTTACCCATTGATGATAAGAACATATTTATCACCAGTGCTTGTTTATCCTTGCTTTTCTACATACTTTTATACCTCAAGTTTTTATTAACCCTAACTCTCCTACACACGGGCAAATTCAAACGCTTCCCCAAATTGAGCGGTTTGGTGATCTTTATTGGGCTTAGTCTTGTGCTAGAAATCCCCTCTAAAATCTTGCAACACTATCTGTTAAGCGATTCGGCGCATTTTGTCTTGCCCGATGGCTACATGGCTTTTTATTATAATTTTTATAGCTCCCATAGCTCCACCAGCATTAAAGCGATCTTTTTGGGCACGGAGCTTTTAAAAATCTTGGGGCTTTACTGGGCGATTCGTTGGCTGATTGTCAATAAATTAGAATTAGAATAGAAAAAAGGATTCTCCATGAAATTTCTAACCCTATTGTTCTCCCTTGTTTTTGTGGGTGTTTTGCACGCCCAAAGTGGTTATTGCAGTTCAGATTGCATGGGCACACCCGATGAGCGCTTAGCCCCTATGGAATTCCATTTTAGCCTTGTCCATTCTGTGGAACACTACCTCAAACACCCCAAATCTAGAAAACGCATGCTCCAAAGATGCCATGAGGCTTTCACTTCCACAAACAAGATCAATTACATCAGCGACTCTTTTAAGCAAGATTGCGACAACGCCAACCAAGCCCAAGAGATGGCACGCCTTAAGATACAAGGTTAGAGCGCAAGCGCACTTTTTTGTAAAGCATCTTGCTATTGCGTAAATCCCGCACTGCATTGGTTGCTGTTTGACATACTCTCCCATAACTAAAGTTAGGGGATTCTAGCTTTAGTGGAGATCGCGGCTTCAAGCAGGATAGCTCCGTTTGGAGTCTTACATTCCCTATTCCAAAGGTTGATGCCCCAACCCCAAGGGTATTACCCCTTGATTGCACAAATATTAGCACAGCCATGCTGGTGCTAGCCTTATATCCCCATAGCTAAAGCTAGGGGCTTTACGGCGTGGTTGGTAAAAATCTGAACGCATCTGTACTCCGCCTTTATCTATCCATATTCTAGCAAGCTTTAGAGGTAACTCGACTTTAATACGCTTTTTCATTTGACTTTTGGAGGGGCTTATGCTACTCTTTTGTAGAGTTTAGGGGCGGACTCTTGCCCCTAGTAAAGCCTTGAGAGGAGATAAACTTCAAGGCTCTCTCTTGTCGTAATAAACTTGACTTTTAAAGCTTGTTTTGTTAGGCTCAATCCAATTAAAGGGTTCATCTGCAGAAGTCAGTGTAGGATTAAACTTAGTGCTATAAGCGGATAGGTTCGCACTATCGCCCTTTGATTTTTAAAACTCCTCTGAGTAAGATCGGTTCCATACTTAAGCCCTTTTGGGTCGTAACTTGGTCGGGAATCTGTGCGAGGGGGTTTGTTTGGTCATCTTTTTATCCCCTTGTTCGTTCCACCTCCTAAATAAACCTACTCTCTCTAAAACTTCCATCTTGGTTTTTAAAGCGGATGGTATAAATCCCCGCATTTTCAGGCACATACCCCTTCTCTATAATCTTTGTAATTCCTTTAGCTAACTTCTCTTGTATATCAGCCCCCTTAAAACTCTCAAAGTCGCTGGCGTGTTTTTCTAGGATTTTAGATAACCCATAAGGTTTAATGGGCTTGCCATTAGCCCCCCTCAAGCCTTTTAAATCTGTGGCATTAACTCCCCACACCAAATCAATATAGCCCAAATCCTCTCTATAAAAAGCCCCGGCAACTTGCCCTCTGCGTTCTTGTAGTAACTTAGCGACTGCTTCCTTGCCTTTGCCCTCAAATTCTTTAAAGTGTTCCCCAAAAGCGGGGTTAGGTTCAATATGGAGGGTTTTAAGGGGGGGTTTGGTAGGATTGTTCAAAGGAGTTTGTATGGATTTTCCACTATCCCCTGAAAAATTAGAATTTCGGCTTAACTCAGACTCGGGGCGGTTGTATGCTGTTTCGGGGTCTGAAGATAAAGGCTTTGAATTTGACTTTTCTAAAGGCTCTTGGGTGGGTTTTAAGTCGTCTGGCAATTTTCTCACCAATACAGACTTTTCGGAGTTTGATGCGCTGGTCAAGCTCACTTCATACGAAGCCAAATCGCTAATATCTAAATCAAAACCTTGAGCTAGGCGGTTACTCTCGGCTTCTAATTCTAAAATCCGCTGATAAGGCATACTGGCTCTAATATTGGGGTCTCTAAGGACATGATACATCGGGTCTAACCCTTTTTTAATCCCCCAATTGTTAGCCGTGTGCAATTGGATTTCGCTAGCCACCCCGTTATAATTAAACTGGATATGCACGCCTTTATATCCACTCTGGCGGTGGTGTAGCTCTATAGTAGGATTTATCCCTTGCGCTCTTAAGCTGTCCTCAATGCGCATGAGCTGGTTATTGAGTTGCCCCTTATGTTCCACCACAATTGCCGCGCGTAAAAAATCGCCAATAGCGGTTATATCCCCTTGCTTGCGTCTGATCTTGCTCTCAATGCTTTCTACACTCTTGAGCAAATTCCCCGCTTCTAGGCTGTGTTGCCCGGGTATGCTCTCTAATAACCCCCTAAAGCCCGCTTCTTGCTCTTTGGCGGTGTTGAAAAGCTCTGTGGCTTTTGCTGGAATCGCCTCTAAGTTAAGCGGGGTTGTGCTAGAGTCTGTTTTAGCGGTTTGTGGTGGCGCATCTAAGTTGGCACTAGGCTGGGGGTTTAGCGAGCCTTCGCTACCTTTGGGGGGTAGTTGTGAGCTCAAACCGCTATCCCTAAAGATGGGATTGTTTTCTAGCTTGCCATTTTCCCTATAAAGTGTTTTTAGTTTCAGCTCGTTTTTCTTGGTGCTAATGGTTTCCACCACCACTACATAGCCATTAATCTGTTTGCCACTGATTAAAATCTCTTGCCCGTATTTGTCTGTCTCTA
Organism: Helicobacter bizzozeronii; assembly: GCF_900196775.1. Classification (NCBI taxonomy): domain Bacteria; kingdom Pseudomonadati; phylum Campylobacterota; class Epsilonproteobacteria; order Campylobacterales; family Helicobacteraceae; genus Helicobacter; species Helicobacter bizzozeronii. The sequence goes on along the minus strand of NZ_FZLB01000009.1, from coordinate 6,124 downwards.
TTTTGTAGCGGTCTGCGTGATTAACCACTTGCGGATTTCCCCTGCTTTTCCACATTGTTACTAATCTGAGTTTTGCTTTCTTGATTTTTAAATCCATTATAGTTTATCATCCTAGCGGTGCAAACGGATGCGTCTAAAGTAGTGCCAGTATTAACTGAGCGGGCTACGCTATCTATCCTTAGATAGTCGCATGTAGGCACCATCTTTGAAATCTAACCCTTCCTCCAATTTCCCTTGTTCTTTATACATGGTCTTTAGCTTTAAGGTATTGTTCTTTTTACTAATAGTTTAAGTTAAGATCAAACATTTTTGTTATAGGGTTTATGTGGTAGCATCAACGATACATCTAAGTGGCACCCGTATTGGACGAGGTGCGCCACGCTATCTATCCTTAATCCTTAGATAGTCGTATGTAGGTGCTATCTTTAAAATCCAACCCTTTTTCTACTTGACCATGTTCTTTGTATATTGTTTTCAGGCTTAGTTGGTTGTTTTTTCTTCCAATCGCCTCTACAACAATCGCATATCCGTTAATCTGTTTCCCAATTACCAAGCGTTTGCCCGTGCTTGTATCCACTACCCTCATCAAATCCGCATGATTCACAATATCCGGGTAGTTTTGGATATCCTCCAATTTAACCGCTGGTTGCCCGCTGCTTTCCACCAAAGGACTCCCCTCTCCATGCTTTTTTTCAATATGGGTTAAAGCATCTCCATCAAAGTTAGTGGATTACTTCACGCCTCATACTCCTCTTTTGTCGCTTTTCTGATGGGGATAAACTCGGCGATGTCTTCGGCTTTATAGCATGTGTAGCCGTGCTCGTGTTTGATCATAATAACATCTTCTTCTTCAGGGTCATAGGTAGGACCATCATAGCCTACAAAAATACCCTCCTGCACTATGCCCTCTGGACTGCTCACTACCCGCACAAACCAGCCTACATATTCCTTAAGACTAAATATATCCATCAATCCCTTTTCTCTGCATACGGCACTAAGTGAAAACTATCATCGCCAAAATGCACTTTACCAGCCACGCCGTAAAGCCCCTAGCTTTAGCTATGGGGATATAAGGCTAGCACCAGCATGGCTGTGCTAATATTTGTGTTGCAATCAAGGGGTAATACCCTTGGGGTTGGGGCATCAACCTTTGGAATAGGGAATGTAAGACTCCAAACGGAGCTGTCCTGCTTGAAGCCGCGATCTCCACTAAAGNNATGGGAGAGTATGTCAATTTTATAGGTCTTAATTGCCTTGCTCATATCGCCATTAGGCACACACATGCCATAAAAATCGGGGTGTGTGATGATTATCTTTTTATCCCAGTTATTATTTTTAGTCCAAAGCATTTCACCATCTTTAAATAAAGGCTTCACTTGTTCTACATCAAAAGGTTTTCCATAATAGCTCCGCCCTGCAATGTACCCCTTTTGCCCCCACATGTGGCGTTCTTGTTTATTATCCAAACCTAAAATAGGCGATAAATCCATGACGACTTTCTTCACCCTTGCTTTTAATTGTTCCTCACTCTCCCCCTCTTGGCGTTTGGCTAAAACCTCAATGTCTAACTTAGTCTTTGGCAACTCATCATCAGGGGGATTTAAAGTCCTGCACACTGGCAGACTTGTTTAAAGCCGCTTTGAGGTGGTGTCTAAGAGCGGCTGCACTGACTGTGTTAAACAGCCGATTAAAGTCTTGGGCAATCTCAATAAAATTTTTGAAGGCTTCTTGCACCCAACACGAGAGGGATAATCAACAAGCTTTACTTTGGTGTTTTTTGTTGCAATGCTAGCTGGACAAAAAGAGAGATAAAACATATCCTCCTATGTTATGATCCAATAAACAATTAAGAGAGTCCATATGAGTCCATTCAATCTACACGCTCCCTATGCCATGAGTTTGGAGCAACAAAAGGTCGTGCAAACTTTGAGTAAGGGGGTAGAGCAAGGGGCGCGTTACCAAACTTTGATCGGAGTTACAGGTAGTGGCAAGACCTTTAGCATGGCGAATTTGATCGTGCGCTTGCAAATGCCTACCTTGATCATGAGTCATAATAAAACCTTATGTGCCCAGCTTTATAGCGAGTTTAAAGGCTTTTTCCCCAAAAACCATGTGGAATACTTTATCTCCCACTTTGATTACTACCAGCCCGAGTCCTACATCCCTAGACGCGATCTCTTCATAGAAAAGGACAGCTCGATCAATGAGGATTTAGAACGCCTGCGCTTGAGCGCAGTAACTTCGCTATTAAGCTATGATGATGTGATTGTGGTTGCTAGTGTGTCGGCTAATTATGGGCTGGGTAACCCTGCTGAGTATTTGAGCATGCTAGAAAAAATCCAAGTGGGGCAAGTGCGCCCTTATAAGCAATTCTTGCTCAAGTTGGTCGAAATGGGTTATAGTCGCCAAGAAATTTTAGAGCGGGGTAAATTTAGGGTAGTGGGGGAGTGTGTGGATATTTTCCCCGCTTATAATGATGAAAACTTTATCCGCATCGAGTTTTTTGGCGATGAGATCGAGCGCATCACTAGCATGGACGCGCTGGAGAACACTCCCTTAAAGCAACTAGACTCTTACCCCCTCTATGCGGCAAATGCCTTTATTGTGGGTCCGGAGCGTTTGCAACAAGCTATTAAAGACATCGATCAAGAATTACAAGCCCGCCTTGCCTTTTTCAAACAAGCCCAAAAGCCCCTAGAATACGAACGCCTCAAAACCCGCACCGAATTTGATTTAGAGATGATTAGTGCCACGGGCATTTGTAAGGGCATTGAAAATTACGCGCGCCACTTCACAGGCAAACAAGAGGGGGAGACCCCCTATACTTTGATGGATTACTTCGCCCAAAAGCAACGCCCCTTTTTGGTGATAGTCGACGAGTCGCATGTGAGTTTGCCACAATTTAAGGGCATGTACGCCGGGGATTTGAGCCGTAAGCAAGTCTTGGTAGATTATGGCTTTAGATTACCCTGCGCGCTGGATAACCGTCCGCTTAAATACGAAGAGTTTATCACCAAACCCCCCCATTTTCTCTTTGTCTCAGCTACCCCTAACCCCCTAGAGTTAGAACTCTCACAAGGGCATATCGCTGAACAGATTATCCGCCCCACCGGGTTATTAGACCCCGAATACGAAGTGCGCCCCGTGGCTAACCAAGTGCGGGATTTATTTGAGAGCATTAAAGAGGTGGTGAGCAGACATGAGCGCGTGCTGGTTACCACCTTGACTAAGCGCATGGCGGAGGAATTATGCAAGCACTATTTAGAATGGGGCTTGAAAGTGCAGTATCTGCATAGCGATATTGATGCGATCGAGCGTAACCATCTGATTCGCTCTTTAAGATTAGGGGAGTTTGATGTGCTCATTGGGATCAACTTATTAAGAGAGGGGCTAGATTTGCCAGAGGTGTCCCTAGTGGCGATCTTGGATGCGGATAAAGAGGGGTTTTTACGCAGTGAAACCAGTTTGATTCAGACGATGGGGCGCGCGGCTCGGCATGTGCGTGGCAAGGTGCTTTTTTATGCCGATAAAATCACGGCGAGCATGCAAAAAGCGATGCAAATTAGCGATGAGAGACGGGCTAAACAAAAAGCCTTTAATGCAGAACATGGCATTGAGCCTAAAAGCGTGCAAAGGCATGTCGAAGAAGAATTGATCGATAGCCTGCCTGCAAAGCCCAAACGCTCCAAAGCCCTAGAAAAAATGCCCAAGAGTGAAAAGGATCGCTTAATCAAAACTTTAAGAGCGCAAATGCAACAACGCGCTAAGGTGTTGGACTTTGAAGAGGCGGCAAGATTACGCGATGAGATCGCACGGATTAGAGGGTTGTAGTGTGGTGGCAAAATTTTTCTAGCAAATTTTTGTGCAAACCTCCCGCACTTCTTGATCTAGGGCTAAAATGTCCTCTAGGGTGTGTAGCTTTGGGGTGTCTTTCTCAAAGTGCTCCAAGGCTTGGGTCATGAGATTAGCCATCCGTCCAAAGGCGATCTTTTTTGCCCTAAAGGCTTGCAAGGCGGCTTCATTGCTGGCATTGAGCACCACGCCTAACTTGGGGCGTGCTAAAAGCGTGTCTTTCAAGCCCCATAATGGGTAGCGCGCTGTGTCAATGGGCTCAAATCTTAGGGGGGGTAGGCTGAGCAAGTCTAGGGGCTCAATTAGGGGGGTTTGGCAAGCCAAAGAGGGCATGAGCGCGTGGGCGATGGGTAGTTGCATATTGGGGCTAGAGAGTTGGGCATGCACGCTGTGATCTTTAAAGCGAATAAGGGCATGCACGCTAGAGGTGCGCTCAATATAGGCATCAATGTTAGTCAGTCCAAAAAGCCAATAGGCTTCCAGCACTTCAAAAAGCTTATTAACCATATTGGCTGAATTGATTGTGATGGGCGCGCCCATTTGCCAGTTGGGGTGTTGCAAGACCTTTTCTAGGCTTTGGGTGGGAATATCAGAGAGTGGCACATCGCGCAAAGCCCCCCCGCTGGCGGTCAAATACAGCATTTGGACATGCTCTAAGGGGTGCTTTTGCAATAACGCCCACAAGCCAAAATGTTCGCTATCAATGGGTAAAATCTGTTTGGTGTCTAAAAGCCAGCCTGCCACCACTAGGGACTCTTTATTGGCTAGGGCTAATTTTTTGTGGTGCTGGAGCGCACTTAGAGTGGGGGCTAACCCCCCAAAGCCCACAATTGCATTTAATACAAGGCTGGCTTGGGAGCAAGCGATCATTTCACAAATCCCTTGAGTGCCTACAAAGACCTCAACCCCTTGGGGCACTTGCAATAAAGATCGATCGCTAGGGTCTAAGATCGCCACTTGGCTGGGCTGGTGGGTTTTGATTTGGGCGTTTAAAAGGGGTATGTTACGCCCCGCACTCAAGCCTTTGATCTTGATATTAAAGCGTTGCGCTACTTTAAGGGCTTGCATGCCAATAGAGCCCGTGCTCCCTAAAACCAGTATAGACATCTGCTAGCTAAAATAACAACAAAAAGTGCAGGGCAATCGCCCCAAAGAGCATGGCATCAAAGCGATCTAGCATGCCCCCATGCCCGGGTAAAATATGCCCGCTATCCTTCACACCCACCCGCCTTTTTAAATAACTCTCATACAAATCGCCCAAAATAGAACTCAGAGCCGTGAGCGCGCTAATGCCTAGTGCGGGTAAAAACTTCTCACTCCCAACACTCTCTAAACCCACAATCCCCCCAATCAAACTAGAAAAGACAAACCCAATCAAAGCCCCCTCTAGGCTTTTATTAGGTGAGGCAGCACTTAGAGGCGTGGTCCCAAAGAGTCGCCCCCCAAAATACGCCCCTACATCAGCCACCACCACCACCACCACAAGCCAAATCACCACGCCCACGCCAAAATCTTTAAAGAGCGCAAAGAGGCATAAAAAGGGCACGGCTGGATAGACCAAGACATAAGATTTTTGCATGTTGGAAGTGCGGTAGGCTAAAATCCCGGCTAAGAGTATGCCTACAAACAAGGCGCTCTCTACGGGGCGTTGGTTAAAGTAGGCTAAGACCCACACCAACACAGCAATCAAATAATAAAACTTGTTGAAACCAAAATTATAGAGCTTTTGGTGCAGGCGCAGAGTTTCATGGAAGCAGACCAAAAAGATCACCCCCAGCACCGCCCAAAAAACGAATAAATCATTGAGGTAAAACACCACAATGGCTAAAAGAATGAGAAACGCCCCCGTGATGTAGCGTGTCTTGTCGGCTAAAACTTTCTCTCTAAAATTTTTCATGTCCGCCTCCTAGCGCACAAAAATATGGGTTATTGCTGTGTAGGCAAAGAGGCTAATCAAGCCAATCCCCATCACATTGAGCCAAAAGCCCGCTTTGATCATGCCCTTCATTGGGATATAGCCCGAGCCATAGGCGATCGCATTGGGAGGCGGGCTACGCCCCCCCCCCCCCCCCCCCCCAACCAGCGCACCCCACGCCCAAGGAGGTGTTACCGCCCCTCCCCGTGAAATTGCCTTCCAGGTTGGTGAGCGTATGGTGTGGACGTGTCGAAAACTCGAACTGTGGGTGAGGAACCATGCCGTATGTAAATACCACACTGCGGCCTCGTCATTCATATTAGAAGTCGTCCCCGTGAGTGCCTATAGCACCTCAAA